>JAVWMQ010000074.1:0-1534 GCA_036637375.1 Anaerovoracaceae bacterium | reverse complement strand
CAGTTATGGCAGATAAATTTGAACAATTTGAATGGTTGACTCATGGCATTACTGCGAAGTCACCAAACTTTGAGCCACAAGCTCATGGCACTGGGGAGAAGCCCTTGAATTACGAAGATCGTTTGGGTGCCATTGCTACAATGGATACGCAGCTGGCGAAGTCGGTTACTTCATTAATTGTCTTTGATGGTAAATGTGAAAGTGATTATGAATATGTGCGTATGCACCTGGTAAATATCATGCTTCAAAACGCCGTGGCAGATAAGAAGCGAGAGCCTGAGCAAATTACTATGAATCACTTAGCTTACTTGATTGCGCGCATGGTTATAGATTTCTCTTTAGATCCCCAGCTTGAGAATAATTTTACTGCTCAAGGACGTTTGTATTATGCGGGGATTAATACCATGCAGATGACAACGAATGTCTACCGTCTAACTTGGAAGCAGTACGAAAACTTAATGTCATTGGCTTTGGAGTCCGCTATAGACGAAGCTTCAAAATCAATTGAAAAATACAAGAAAGAAACCTACAAAGAATTAAAGGTGTAAGGTCTATCATTATTCTGATAACTAAGCTATAGTTTCACTATACTGGTCGTATTACGGTTTGACCAACTGATATTTAAAGCTCATCGAAAGGTGGGCTTTTTTGTTGAATATGATAAATTCATGGCTACTAAAAATATCGTAGATTCATCATGGAACACATTAAAGTAGTTTTGGATATATTTAGAACAAACAATATTATTCTATATATTTTATTCATTAGTAGTGGATTAATAACTTTTAACATTTTAGAGCTAAGAGAAAAATTGGGTTTAATGGCATTAAATCAAATTTACTTCTCGGTGATAGGGTTAATTTTTGTATTATCAATTTCATGCATTGCTTTTTTACTAGTAAACTACATATTTGGTGGAATTGTTGAGCATATAAAGCAATATATTAATGGTAAGAAAAAGCTAAGAGAATTGGATAAGTCTTTGAATATATTATCAAAAAGTGAAATTTGTATACTCGGAACTTATTATTTTAAACAAATTGATACTACATGGCTGCCAATTCACGGACCAGAAGTAACATCATTGGTGAGCAAAGATATTATTTACTTATCGCAAAAAAATGGACGAGGTAATGAAGGTGGAAATATAATATTTCATTACTCATTAAACCCTTTATATAAAGAAAAAGTATTAATTTTTTTAAAAGATTTTTTTGATAGTTTTGACCAAAAGGGGCTTGATAACTTTTTTGATGAGTTTACGCCTAAATATATGGATAAGGTCAATGGTATGGTGGCATTCATGTAAAATGACTGCATTAGATAAAAACCACCTAAAAAATAAATAATTTTTTAAACCACTGTTTAGGTGGTTTTTTTATGTCTGGAGAAAAGTCATGCCCACACATTAAAGCTTACTGATTAGCTAAAGACTGTTTGAGTAAGCACGTTTAGATCCCACGAAAGAGGATACAACCCATGTAGTTCATCGAACATGGATAGGATATGCAGGAAAGTAAGAATCAGAATTGGG
>JAVWMQ010000073.1:0-1688 GCA_036637375.1 Anaerovoracaceae bacterium | reverse complement strand
CTCTTTTTATTCTTTATGATCATCGCTCAAATAATAACCCAACTAAGAATAAAAATGATTTCAAAACAATTTAAGATCGTCAACGCAATACTCGCAGTCATCGGCATAGCTGCATTCATCTTTTTTCAGTACCAAATGAGACCTGACAAGTTAGGTGGCTTCACTGAAGGCACAGAAGAGTATTCGGGCTATCAATACGCACAGATGAATGAGCTAAAGAATGCGGATCAATGTGATGATGAGAAGGATGATCCTGAAATGAATATTAATGAGGTATTTATTAAAGGGTGTAGGGCATTTTTTTCAGTAAAATAAATTTTAATTCTGGATTTTTATTTACCTAACTAATCATCCTTCACCTCATATTAAGGTTGAGCAATGCTAAAACCGCATCATATTTCCATTATTAAAGAGCCATTTAAATATCAAAACTTTTTATGGATGATACCTGAGCTTTTAGAAGAAATTGAATATGAAAAAATTTTAGACAGCTTTAGTCCTTATCTCTTGAATACAACAGGACAGGAAGTTCGTTATGGATATCAATTCATAGTAAGAAATCGAGAGTTTTACAAAAAACTTAATAAAACAGAAAACATTTCATATTTGATTGCCGCAGATGAAGAGTATTTCAAAGAAGTCCCCTTATTCTTTGAAGATCAATGGGACTCAACTTTGCAATTAAGTGAAATGAATTTGCTTGGGTGGACTATTAATAAGTTCACAGAGCCGGCTATTTTTTTTGGCATTTATCCCATTGCAGAAACGAGAGGTGGATACAAAATTAATAATCTAGAACTGATTAATGAGTGGGGGTTAATAGCTAACCGTAAGGATGCTGAAGAAATAGCATTTAAAAATACAACAATAGATCCAAGTTCGGAAAACTGGAGAGCTTTGGCTGTGTACGTTGATACATACAGTTTTGCTAAACTAAGGGCAAGAATGCAGTCTGAAGAAGCATAGTAGAATAACTATCTTCCATTGCGAGCTTGACTGCAAAGCGCTTTTTATAAATATGCTATTCTAAATTTATCGATAACCTGAAAGTCCAAATGAATCAAATATATGCAACTTTAAAAGTATTTCAGGAATGGCATGAGGACATGGGATTACGAGATCTATGGTTTTCTTGTGATGCAGAAGTACAAGCGTTTTATCCTGACTTAGAAATGGAATATGAATCAGATACTGCTTTCTTTAAAGCATTAGAAGTCCTTTTGGAAAGTGGAGATCAATGTTTGTTTTATAATCTAAATCATGAAGATCAATCAAAAGACGGTCAGCATTTGAGTGGCACACCCAGTGAACAGCTTTCCTTACTAAAAAAAGTGTGGGTAGGAAAAGTAGAGATGGATAAAATGGATGATGAAAACGGCTTTTTGGGTTGGTATTTCTTGTTATTTTGCCCTTACTCTCTAGCTCATAAAATTTATGATGAAAATGGTGTGTTTTTGAGATGGTGGCATGCTGAATAAAATGGGCAAATAACTTAATAGACCTGTACGTAGCAGACGTATAGCTTTAAGATGGTTGTGTCAGAAAATATAGTAAAATCAAAGATAAAAGACTAGTGTGTCAGATATTGTGTCAATGATATATAAGCTATTGATATATAATAAATGTTAACCCCCTTGACATCGTAGAGGTCTCCAGTTCGAGTCTGGATATACCTACCAAGATATATA
>JAVWMQ010000072.1:0-1740 GCA_036637375.1 Anaerovoracaceae bacterium | reverse complement strand
TGGTGGATTACCATCAATTTAAGTCAAACTGTATATCACGCACATAACATATCAATTGCTAGTTATATAATATACCTTTTCGCTTTATATTGCAATAGTTTTTTTGAAAATAAGTACTTTTTATTTTATTCCATTTTCTTATTTAATAAAGTCAATTGATATTATTAAATTAAGGGTAGTATCTACAACAATTTCTGCAACGTATTCGTCGATAAACAACTTACGTTCTTTATCACTCATAGAATTCCAATTAAACAAGTTTTTGTTATTTTTATTTATAAACACTTTTAACATTTGTATTATACTATTTTTTTCATCTTCTATCATTCCTATCGTCTTGCCGTACATACTTGCATCAATTTTATCTGCGATAAACTGCATATATATATCTTTAGACTTTCTATCTAAGATTCTCATTCGATTAGACAAACGTGTATGATTCTCTTTCTTATTTTTATTTTTGGCAAATGCAAAGATTCTCATAAGTGTTGCATCTATTATTTTTTCTTGATTAATTCTATTTTTGCATATAGGACACATATAATAATAATATCGTTTAATTCCTGATTTTAATGTTTTCTTTGAACTTTTACGTTCACAAACAGATTCGCACACATCAATGATTTTATTTCCAAAATAATAAAAATTTTCGTCTGTTTTTTTATAACGCTTAAAAATCATTCTATAAGCACGATCATATTGATTTTTAGTAACTAGTGCAGGAATGATGTTACTATAATCCTTTCCTTGATAATACAATCTTCCATAATTAGCTTCACGCAACAACATTCTACGAATCGTTTCAGAGTTCTTTTTAAAATTAGGGTATCTCAATTTTGCTTTATATTCTATTTCTTTCATCGTATTTCCATTTGATGCAAGAGTAAAACAATACCGTACAATTTCAGCTTCATCTTCTTTGTAAGATAAATGTCCTTCCTTATCTTTTATCCACCCATATGGAATTCCACCAAACGGGAATTTACCTTCGTCAAGCATTTCAACAATTGCATCAATTGTTCGTTCTCTTATTGTTTCTCGTTCCCATTGTGCAATTATTGCAAGTACACCAACCAAAAGTCTTCCATTTGCACTGTGAATATCTAAACTGTCTACAACTGCCTTGAGTTCACAATTCTGATCAATAAAAAATTGTAACAACTCATATGTATCTATAACATTTCTTGCTAAACGGTCTAGTTTGTATATAATAATCTCATTTACTTTTCCATCTAGTATATCTTTCAATAATCGCTGTAGCTCTGGTCTATTTAAATCTTTGGCACTATAACCATCATCAATGTACGACTCTACTTCATCTGTTTTAACTCCTTCAATTTCTAATTCCTTATAAATATTTGACATTTGTGCATCTAACCCATATCCAAGCATTGCTTGTTCTTTCGTAGAGACTCGTATATATATTGCTCTTTTTTTAACGACTTCATTACCTTCTTGCTTTAACAATCTCAATTTCGTTAAAAATTTTGCATCAATGTTCCCACGTTTAGATGTAGGGGCAGAAATATTTTGTTTTTCAGACATAATCTTCCTCCTATGGAAGGAGATTGCATATTATCTAAACAAATAAAAAAAAGAGGCATATTATTTAGGTAATATGCTCTCTCCTTGTCTGCTAAAGTTGATATATTATGTGCGTAATAGTGTCTTTAGTAGATGTATATATATTACCACAGAGTTATTCATTTGTAAATACCATTTTTTTTAATTTTCTTTACC
>JAVWMQ010000071.1:0-2016 GCA_036637375.1 Anaerovoracaceae bacterium | reverse complement strand
CTGAGTTATAACTTAATTGGAATGTTGTATTTGGTACACGTGCACCATCTTCATCTTGTTTTACCATTGATACACTACCAAACTTGTTTACTTTAACCTTTATGCTTACCTCAAGTGGGTCTGATAACTTGAATTTTGACATTGTTTGCGAACCAGATTTTGAATATGCGATAGAAGTTCCAACATATTTGCTGTTAATTTTAGTAAATTTGATTGTTGCATTGTCTTTTGAATTAAGCGTTCCTGTCACAACTAAATCATTTCCATTAATACGAACATCTACTCCATCCGTAGATACAATCGAAAACTTATTCAAAACTCTGTTAGCGTCTGGTATAGTTATACTTTGTCCTACATTTACTTCATAATTGTTGTTTTGAAAAGAAGGCATATCCCAATGATGGTCTATTTTATTTTGTATATTAGTTTTATATGAAGCATATCCATTAAAACTAGTAGAATTAATACTTCCTCCTACCGCTTCCCAAATCATAAATTGAGTAGCCAAATAGTCTTCATTTGTTTTTGAGGACATTTCCCATCCTTCATAGGCAATAATTGATGCTTCATGTTGTTCTAATAGACTTGGTGTAAAACCACCTCCTGGATGTAATAATACTCCTGGTTCTATACAAAAGCCAACTTCGCCATCAACGTACACAATTGGATAATTAGCATTCCAATCCATATGAACACCATCTGCTGCATATACTTTAATACTATAACCTGTTCCTGCGCCAAGAGATACATTAGAATCAGCTCTAACACCTCTCAATTTATTTTGTAACTCTGATTCTATTTCCACTTTGTATTTTTCTTTTTCTGTTTCTGTTAAATCATTTATTTTTTTCTTAACAAATAATCCTTTAACCTCATCCTTAATCCAAATTTCAGTATTTTGGATTTCTAATGGAGTTACTGGAGATTTTAATGTCTTATTTAAATCCAAGTCTTTTTTTGACGTTATATCTTTGATTAATCCATTTTCATTTTTAGTTATAAGGGGTGGCTCATTTCCAAGATTTTCTTTAAGTGTTGGGTCTTCACTTTTTGTTGCACCCTCTTTGGATGTATCATTTCCATTTTGTTTTGGTGTTTCTTTTGGTTCTGGAATTGCTTGTTCGCTTTGTTCTGTATTATCATTAACCTTTGATGTATCAACAATATTATTCGATGCATCACCATTCGTGATACCTTCAAATGCTTTAATATTGATATTGGTAAATAACATTAGAGCTGTTAGCGTTACAATTCCTAAACGCTTAAGTTTCATTTTATATTTCATTTTTATTCTCCTAATTTTATTTTTTTCATGAAAAAAAGAACTTCATTGAGTTCTTAGCTAGTTTTCTATATAGGCATTATGTCTTTTGTACAGAAGACAACCTTTTATTTCCATGTGCTTTTCAAAGCTATGGAAATCCTCTTTTATAATTTGTCATTTTACAATCCTTTCATATTCTTCAATTTGATTGCATTTACTTGATAAAACAACTGATGAATAAATTGCTAATAGTGATAAAATAATAAAAATACTTACAATTATTATTTGCATCTCAAATTTCTCCTTCCATATAAAAAGGCACTCAGATTTTTCTAAGTGCTTTGTTAATATATATTGTGTTTAAAAGTCTACTCCTTTAATAAATTTTGTAAATCCAATCACATCTCCACAATTATCAGTGACTGTCATTCCCCAACCAGTTTCACCTTTATTAACCATATCAATTCTCACCGCTTCACCACATGCGTCTTGACTATTACCATAATCTTTCATCCACCATACCCCATATTTACTAATTAATTTAGCACTAGCAACATCTGGTATACCAGATTCACAAGCAGGTGTAGGTTTCGGAGTAACTGGAGCTGGAGAAGGAGAAGGTGTCGGTGCTGGAGTTACTGGTGCAGGCGCTGGTCTTTCAACAACCTCATTAGTATTGTTACCTGGTTCTACCTGCGGTGTATTAGGTGCTGCTGCCACTTTATCTTGTTCTTTCTTTGTTTCTTCATTAA
>JAVWMQ010000070.1:0-2087 GCA_036637375.1 Anaerovoracaceae bacterium | reverse complement strand
GAAATATTTTGCATCTTGAGTTTTATATAGATTGTACCAAGAATCTAAGGTTTGTGGTGAAAACACCTCTAGAATTTTCAATATGTGAAAAGTAAATTCAAGAGGCGCTATTCCAGAGGCAGTAATCAAACTTCTATCAGTTACAGCGCATTCTTGCTTATAATACTCTTCTCCATCATAGCTTGGGCAGATCATTTTAAGATACCCCAAATCATTGCTTGTATGCGGTCGCTTATTCAATAGGCCTTCCATAGCAAGTCTTATTGTAGCACCACAAATTGCCCCTACAACAATACCTTTATCTAAATATTCTTCAGCCATTTTTATAATGGGAGCATGAATTGCTTCTGTCCATGTATTCCCACCAGGTAGAATCAAAGCAACTGTCTCTTCAATACTACACTCCTTAAGTTCAATTTCTGGCAATATTTCTAGACCTCCCATTGTAGTAATAGGATTCTTGTTAATTCCTACAGTTACTATTTTTAAAGGCAATAATCCCTTTTTGTAGTATCTTCCAGAATTGATTTCAGTACTTAAATAACCTATTTCCCAATCTGCCATTGTATCAAATACATAAATATATACTGTGTTTTTCATTTTCTATTCCTCCACATTCATTTTATTGTTACTATTTATTATAGGATGGTTTCAAACTCCATCTTGATTTATTATATATTATCTTAACTGACAAACTCAGTCAGTTAAGATGATGAGTCATCAAATCTCTAAGAGTTTCTGCCATAGCAACTTTAAAACTATTTGGTTCAAGTACCTTTAATGATTTACCATATGGAAGTAAAATATGTGGAACATATGTAAGGATTGAGTCTTTGTCCATTAAAAAATTCGCTCTGCATTCAGTTCGTTCTATAAGATGATATCCTAAAAACCAGTGTGCACAAAGGTCATCTAATGCTTCAGGTTTGCCTTCAATTACTAAAGTGCAAAGTCCTGCTTTGCTTTCCCCAGTTGATAATAAGCTTTCTGTAAAAAACTCACGTGCTGAAAAATCTTCAGGACGCTTAAACTTATTTTTACTGCTTATGATATTTACTATTCTATCTACCCTAAAGTTACGAATTTCATTCCTAAGATGGCAAAATGCAATAGTGTACCATTTATTGTTCCAGTAAAGCATCCCATAGGGATCAACAACCCTGTGTTTAGGATGGCCTTCATAACCTGTACAGTATTCAATTTCCACAGAACATTCATTTGCAACTGCTTGTTCGAGTTCAATTAATATAGGTTTGATAACTGGATCGCAAATACGACTCACTACTTCAAATCCCACTAAATGACGATTGAGAACTTGTTCTTGTTCTTGATTTGAATACATCTTTAACTTTGATGTTGCACTATTTAGAGCTTCCATAAAGGGATATCCTGATTCCACTGCAAAAACAGCAGCATGCAAAAGTGATTTTTTCTCTTCAATATCAAAAAACAAGGGTGTTTTAATAAAATTGTTAAGTAAACTATATCCACCGTTATGACCTGGCTCCGATATTATTGGCACACCACTAACACAAAGTGCATCCATATAACGATAAACTGAGCGTATGTTTATTTCTAACCTTTCGGATATTTGCTTTGCAGTTATTTTTGCACCTGAATTCAGCATCCATAAAATTGCTAGCATATTATCATTTTTTGCCATAATGCGCCCCCTAATCTAGTTAATAATTAAATTTTATTGTTTAGAAATATAATATCATCACTTTCTATTAGTGGCGATTTCTCATTTTTATCTGCTAAATTTTAGAAACTGTTAATTTCTCTACACCTGCTGTACCAGTAATTATATATATAACTCATTTGTTTTCCACAAAACCGTCTTTATATTACAAGTTAATTCTTACTACACAATAATATACCATCATAAGTTATGTGTAACACCTTTTTACACCAATATAAAGTTTACTTTCTATTTTGAGTGACGAAAACCTAATATATGTTAAAATTATGAAGTAATGAAAGTCTATAAAAAAGCAGTATTACCCTTAGCAATAACTCTTTTAAGCTATATAATTATTGCTATGCTAAGCAAGTATTTTAATTTTGTACTTTTTAACAGTATAATC
>JAVWMQ010000069.1:0-2466 GCA_036637375.1 Anaerovoracaceae bacterium | reverse complement strand
ATGTCCATGTAGATAGTAGCTCTTCTACTAGGCATTCATAATCTTTTCCTACATTACTAGATCCATCAATTACCATACTTTGTGAATAGCCTGCTGCAGTAATAGGTCTTGCTTGATTTCGTATAGTCGATTGTATTACGTGTCCATTAGCTTTTTCTCTTAATTCAGTGATTTTATTTTTATCTATGTTATTGCGATTAACTGCCGTAAAGAGTACACGATAAGGCAAATCTAGATCATAGCTCTCACAAATTTCTTGAATATATTTCAATGTGATATAAAACCCTTTCTCAGCTCCCTTATCAATTTTTAAGGGAATAAGTACCTCGTCACAGCAATATAAAGCATTTACAGTCAGTTGATTTAAAATTGGGCCACAATCAATAATAATATAATCAAATACAGATTTTATTTTTTTCACAACTTTTTGAAGTCTGTTAAATTGTGCTTCATGACCTAACAAGATTTCTCTTTCTGCTGTAGCAAGTTCCAAACGTGAGGGTAGTATATATAAATTTTCTGTTTCCGTTTGAAAATATCCTGGTTCTTCTTTAAATAAGTACATTTCATCAATATAGTGAATTTTATCATCTTCAGTACCCACTAACTTACATAAATCTGTTGCACTAGCTTGAATATCATTATCAATTAAACATACCTGATAACCTTTATTTGCCAGTCCTGTAGCAATATTTACTGATGATGTTGTCTTACCAACACCACCTTTTATGTTTAAAATTGTTATAACCTTTGTCATTTTATTTTTTCTCCTTCTTTTACATGGACATGATGTCCATGTAGATTATTCGCTCCATATTCCAATTTTTTTCATTTTCGCTTCTAACTCAACATTTTTTAAAATAGCTGTATATTTATAAGTATCTTTTTCATAAGCAACTTTTGCATATCCTTTAGATATCAAATCTTTTTGTAACAACTTTCCATCTGTGAATACCCATGCAAGTTTTCTACCGTACTTGTCTGTTTCATTACCAGTTTCATATTGCAACTCTATATTTTTTGCATTTGACATTATCTCGCAGGTATAGTTACTTGCTTCTTTCCCATATGGTTGCACTGGTGTATTAGGTTTTAGCGTTTCAGGAGTATCAATTGCAAGAAATCGAACTACTTCGTCTTTTCCATTGATTTTAAAATGTGCTGTGTCACCATCAGTACACTTCGTTAAATAAACACGATTACTTTCTAAAGATTGTATTGGTTTAAGAAAATCTTTTAAAAATGTAAGTGCTGGATTAATAGAAAGTATCACTAGCATCATGACAATCATATATGGAATCATAACTCCAAATCCTGTAATTTTAGTTCTGTGTCTTTTCTTCATCATTTATCTCCTAACGTTCTAGTTTTTATGCCCATCGCAAACTGTTTACCTTCACTATAACCAAACAGCTTTACATCACGATTATTTGCTTTTTCGATTTGATTTGTTTTAATAATTCTTTCACCTTTTTTTTTACTAACTTCCTTTACTGCTTCAGGCACTACTGCAGCTAAAGCATATTTATTTTGTGATAGTACTTGTTCGTAATAACCTTCTTCTAATCCTTCTAAAAAGCTTTGAATATAATCTTCCTTAATTCCTTTCGTTGTACCATAATGTCTATAATAATAATTGACTGTTATTTTAGATTGTTTTGTAATCTGATCAAATGCATTTTCCATCACACTTTTACAAATAGCTGCATCACTTTCATAACCAAGTACAGAGCAAATATCTAATTTTCCTTTGTGCTTTAATTTATGAATATAAAGAGGGATGCATCTAAAATTTTTAGATATTATTTTTGATAGTTTTAAACACCAAGAACTGTAGCAATTTACTTTTGCATCAACTTTTAAACTAACGATTTGTTCAGTTTGATTTTTACCTAATTCATTTTCAAAGATATGATGCTCCAGCATTAATTTTTGTGCTTTTATTAATGCTATTTTTTGTTCATTAGGTGTGCCATTTGATGCCATCTCTAATAGTTTATTAATTTTTTGTGTAATTTTATTTTTGCTAACATCTTCCATCATTGTCAGCCCTTTCTTTCTAAAATATAAGTCTTGTTTGCAATGAGCTTATCTCTTCGACTTCTACAGAAGCTAACTGATGCGTTAGAACCATTGTCTGATACATATAATTCAGTTTCTACTCCTTGCTTTCTAAGCAACTCAATTATTCGTTTTTGTCCAACTCTCTTTAATAATTGTTTTGATATAACGACATTACCGTTTTCAATCAAAGAATTAAATAGATAGTAAGGTAACTGTATAGTCATCATTCATCCTCCGCCATCATAAAAGATTCAATAGCATCTACGTCATTACAATCAATCCCATGCAAAGGGCATTGTAAGCAAACTTGCTTCATATCAGATATCTCTTGATAATTTTTTTCATTAATTATCCTACATCTATGATCTCCCGTAGTAGCAACTAATTTACTTATTTCTCTTC
>JAVWMQ010000068.1:0-3154 GCA_036637375.1 Anaerovoracaceae bacterium | reverse complement strand
GTAGAAAACTACAAGATTTGAATATTGTGACAAAGAAAAGAATTAATTAAGGGGGGAATGATAATGAGTAAAAATAGAATTATATTTATTTTCTTGTATAATAGGTGATATGGGAGGAGTGTGTAATTATGATTGAAAGCAATCGAGTGGAATTCAAATCTGAGTTGAATGAAAAACTAGAAAAAGTTGCTTCTGCTTTTTTAAACACCGAAGGTGGTACACTTTATATTGGTATAAATGATGATGGAACACTCAATCATCTTTCTAATATTGATCAACTACAACTTCAGATAGCTGACAGGTTAAAAAATAATATTTT
Source organism: Anaerovoracaceae bacterium (assembly GCA_036637375.1). Lineage (GTDB taxonomy): Bacteria > Bacillota > Clostridia > Peptostreptococcales > Anaerovoracaceae > JAVWMQ01. The sequence continues at coordinate 2,835 of JAVWMQ010000068.1, read as the reverse complement.
ACCAACCTGCCTAGGATTATTTGATATTCACGTAGAGGAAATAGATAGTGTGCAAGTTATAAAAGTAACATTTTCAAATGGAGTAGAAAAACCATATTATATTAAAAAATATGGAATGTCACCAAATGGATGTTATATAAGAGTGGGTGCGGCAGCAATTCCGATGGCACAGAATATGATTGATGATTTATATTCAAGGAGAGTTCATCGCTCTCTTCGTAACATTTTGTCACCTCGAAAATCACTCACATTCTCTCAATTGAAGATTTATTATGAGGAAAAAGGTCTTATACTAAATTCACATTTTGCTGAAAGTTTAGAGTTATTAACAGAGGATGGGAAGTATAATTATTTAGCGTATCTATTAGCAGATGAAAACGGTGTATCGATAAAGGTTGCTAAATATGCAGATGAAACAAAAGTTGATTTGATTGAAAATGAAGAGTATGGATATTGTTCATTGATTAAGGCAACAAATAGAGTACTAGATAAACTACGTATTGAAAATGTGACAAAAGCAACTATTACTGATAAAGAACGCATAGAGAGCAGCCTAGTGGATGCAGTAGCATTACGTGAAGCTGTTATCAATGCTATCATTCATAATGATTATACAACTGAATTTCCTCCAGTTTTTGAAATTTTTTCTAATCGTATCGCTATTACATCTTATGGTGGACTGCTACATAATCAAAGTAAAGAAGAGTTTTTTGATGGAGGTAGTATGCCTAGAAATAGAGAACTAATGCGAGTATTTAAAGATGTGGGCCTTGTAGAACAACTTGGATCAGGAATGGACAGGATTTTAAAAGCATATGACAGAAGTGTTTTTAAGTTTTTTGATCATCTAATTAAAGTTAATTTTCCAATTGAAAGTACATCAAAAAGTTCCGCAAAAAGTTCCGCAAAAAGTTCCGCAAAAAGTTCCGCAAAAAGTTCCGCAATCAAATTAAATAAAACACAAAAATTTATTCTTGATTTAATTTTAGAGAATGAAGAAATAACGCAGATGGATATAGCAAAAAGATTAGTATTATCAGACAGAACGGTAAGAAAAGCAATGGCAACTCTGATTGAAAATGAAGTTATTAAGCGAGAAGGTTCAAGTAGAAAAGGGAAATGGATTATACTAAATAAGTGAATATTATGTAAATCAATATAATGAATTTATTAGTAAAATGTAAATGCACTTAAGTTAAGAGAAGATGAAATCAGCAATAAGTTCCGCAATCAAATATATATAAAAATGTACCTAGCAGAACAAATACAGTATATATAACTGTTATCTATTCTACCTGGTACATTTTTTAGTGTTTAGTATTTCTTTAATATTTCCACAACGGCATCGTGAAGATCTTCTCTTTCAAGTGCAAATTCAATTTGCGCTTGAATGAAGCCAATCTTATCACCAACATCATAGCGTTTACCTTCAAAATCATAAGCGAATACTTTTTCTAATTTGGTAAGACGATCAATTGCATCGGTTAGTTGTATTTCATTTCCTTTACCAGGTGCTTGTGTTTCTAGTAATTCAAATATTTTTGGTGATAAAACATAGCGACCTAGAATGGCACAATTACTAGGTGCGTTTTCTAATGAAGGCTTTTCTACAAAGCCTTTTACTTCAAGACAACGAGGTCCAATTTCACCTTTAGGATCAACAATACCATATTTATGTACAGCTTCGTCTTTTACACTTTGAACACCGACAACACTACCTTCATATTGCTCGTATGCATCAATTAATTGTTTTGTTGCAGTTTTACCATCTTTATTAACGACAATGTCATCTCCTAATAAAATAGCAAATGGTTCATCACCAACAAATGATTTTGCACATAAGACAGCATGTCCAAGGCCTCTAGGGTTCTTTTGACGAACTGAATAAATATTTGCCATAGAAGCAATCTCTTGTACCATTTCAAGGTGTAGCGTATCACCACTGGCTTCTAATTTAGCTTCTAACTCAAAACTCTTATCAAAATGATCTTCGATACACGATTTGTAGCAATTCGTGATAATTAATATTTCTTCAATGCCACTTGCTACCGCTTCTTCTACAATGTATTGAATCGTCGGTTTATCAACAATTGGTAACATTTCTTTTGGAACAGCTTTTGTAGCTGGTAGAAATCTTGTACCAAAACCTGCTGCTGGAATAATTGCTTTTGTTATTTTTTTCATGTTATTCACACTCCGTTGTATCTATTCTAACATATATACTAAAATATGGAAGTGTAGTAAAGAAGGAATAATGTGCATAGAAAAAGCAATGAATCAATGCTCATTGCTTATTTACAATTACTCTTCATTTATAATTAAATTGAACTCCAATACTTTTGTATTCTTCTTCAAATCTTTACCACACTGAATCACTTCTATTTCAGTCCTTGTGCTATACCAATTCACAACAGCCTTTTGCTTATTCTCTTTTATTGTTGCTTCAAGCTTTTGCATAATCAATACAATGTATATAACGGTAGCTATATTAATGTCATATAATTCTACATCTAGGGTAAAGCATTCAAATCCTTTATCTAAAAATGAGGTTAGACAAGCATCAATATCATTATGCTTATCTAAGAAATCATTATCAAAGGCAGGTCCCTTGATTTTCATATATTGCTTTGATTCATCAATTAAAACATAAGGCGAAGACTCTGTACTTTCAATCTCTAAATAGTATTCCATTTATATCCTCCTCGTTTTTCTACTGTTACTTATAAATATACCACTACTTAGCAAACATAAAAAGTCATTTATTCATATTTTTACATTAATTAACATATTTTTTTAACTATTCTTTAAATAAAGAGGTATATTAACACTTATAGT
>JAVWMQ010000067.1:0-3301 GCA_036637375.1 Anaerovoracaceae bacterium | reverse complement strand
TAGAGCTTGACCACAATCAATTTAAAGCATCGACCCCCGAATTATTTAAAATCCCTTTTTCTCTTTTCTAGGTGTCCAGTTTATTGTAACATTTCCATAACCCCTTTTTTTATCGTGTCCTTGACAAGGGGTACCGTTTATATCATTTACGATATTTTACAATCCTTTTATTATGCATATGCAATTTCATATAGTATAGCATCACAAATTTCAGTGCTATATTGATCAGATTCGATAAGTTTTTTACCAATTGCTTTTATTGTATTAAGCGGAGGTAAAGGAATACTGTTAATTTCAGTACTATTTACCTGTGTACTACCGTTCAAAATTCTATAAAACCTATCGAACAGTGTTGAATTAAACAGTGCATATATGCCGTACAATACTTCTTTCTCTAGGGCATCTCCATTTAAGCGTTCAATAAAGTTTATCTTGTTTTGAGTTCCTATATTATCATATTCTGGAAAATCAGAAGCAAAGTACAACCCACATTGCAGTCTCCTTTTTTCCTCTTTTGCTGTGAACCTTTTACAAAAAATGTAATCTTTATTTTTTTGTATTAAACCTTTTTTCTCGTCAGTTATCCAATCACAGTCTTTTCCAGAAGTTTCATGGTTTACTCTCCCACCTTTGATATGTTGGCCATAAAACAACGGTACAATATTTTCACCTGGTGTTTCTCTCAAGTCATCTCTTTGTCGAAAATCAACGACAATTCCTGTTTTCATTTTAATGCCGATATCAAGCATTGTCTTTTCATATCTATTGATGCTTTCAATCACTTTGATATCCTCATCACTGGTTGGTAAAAATACATATAAATCTGTTCCAGTTACTACTGAGTCATACGGCACAATCAATTCTGTAATTTCATCAAAATCTACATTAGTTTGTGTTGAGGTTAATTTTACTTGTTCTGGTTTATCAGGAGTTTTTCTGATCTTAATAATTATGGTTTCTTGTAAAACTTGTTCTTCACTAAACACCTTATCTCGACTTACAAATAAATGAATATGTTCAATCTTACCTACTGATAAGAAGTACTCTCTAAACGCCTTAAAATACGCACCAGACGTCCAACTCCTTGGTATTATATAAACCATTTCGCCATTGTATTTCAAGTTAAACAACGACATTGCTGCAAACAAGAAGTATAAATTAGGTGCTCCATGAACAACCTTTGGCATTGCCATTGCTGCTTCGTGATTTCTTAGAACTCTAAGGTATGGTGGATTTCCTATTACAATATCGTACTTACTAGGGTATTCGTTTGCCACTATATTTTCTTCAAAATCATTTGATTGCGATATTAAATAATCTTCTTCTCTTATTTCGTACTCAAAATTCAAACTAATTAAATTTGAAATATACTTCATATTATCTTTTAGCACTTGCATCACATCAGGGTTATTTTCGTAGCAGACTAATTTAATTGATTTTACTGCTTTGCCCATAGCTATTCTTTGAACTAAAGCAGCCGCTAAAATACCTGTACCACATCCTGGATCAAGAATAGTTACCGTATCTGATAATTCATCAATATCAAATAAACTTGCCATAAATATAGCTGTTTCCTTTGATGTGAAAAACTGTCCAATTTTCTTTCTTTTTGATTTAGGCGTTTGATCAAGGAATTGTTTTGTATTTTGAATAACATATTCTAGAATTTCTTGCATCTCCATCATCGCCTTTTCTTTTCTTCATTTTCTATTATTTTATTCGCTTCTTTTAAAGCAGTTCTTCTGATAAATTCGCTATATGACGCGTAGCTTTCTAGCTTTGAAGCCTTTTTGAGTTTATCTAAATCTTCTTCACTAACTCTAATACTAATTGATATTGTTTTGTTCATGATATTAACCTCCACTAAAATTATACCACTTCCGTGCAACATTAGCAATACAAACCGCTACAAAACCAATTCAATAAATGGACTTTTAATCAGATTATTTACTGATTATTTTACATAAAAAAAGAGAGTTAGATACAACAATTTCCAACTCTCAAATATCAATTTTATAATATATTATTAAATAAAGTATTTTGATTAAACATCGCCAATATCAATTAACTAAATCTTTATTACTTATCTTCCAGTTCAATCTCTTTTAACGACTTTCCTTCAGCCGTTTTCCATTCTACCAATCCATTAACATGACCACCTATTACAAATGCAGCAGCATAGGATGGACTATTAAATAAAACATCTTCCTGCAAACTTCCATTAGAATCAATAGCAGCATTTGTACGAGCTTCTTTAACTCCTGGTGGAATACTTGACGAATCAACAACTTCTATATTGCTGCCTTTCAAGACAACAAACCCTTCATTTGTTTGTCTACAAATTGCTTCAATGACTTTCCCGCTTTTTCTACTTTTTCTTTTTAAGTAAAAGATACGATCTAAATCTACCGAATCTTCTTTAACCTCGCTATTAACAGTATGTACAAACGGAATAAAAACCTTGTGACCTAACGTTCCCATTATAATTCTTGCAAAATCAACAAATTCTTCCAATTCACTTTCCTTTTCTTCTGTAACATTTCCTAATGTTGGATTATTCCCGTTTTTCACTTCATATCGTTTTGCATCACTAGCAATAGAGCAAAACTTGTTTTCTAATTAACTTATTTCCGTTGGTCCAAAGGAATTATTTGTTGTAGTAAAGACAACAGCTTCTGTCCAATAATCTTTATCAGGATTTCTTTTATGTTCTTGCAATCTATTTAAAATACCTTCACCATTTTTTCTTGCTCCTGCCTGGCCAATATATACAACATTTTTTCCAGTTTGTTCTGAAATTCCAAATAAAAAATATACTCCACTCTGCTTAAGATCATCACGTTCTTTACACTTATCTAATTCAGTTCTTGGGATTTTGTACGCAATTCCCGTCCAATTTGCTAAAGTACACTTTATTCTACCACTTGCTTCTCCATCCATTAGAAACAAATTTATGCTTTTCCCTCTCATAGCCATTACAAAACCTCCGCCTTCAAAATTTGGTAATATCTATTCTCATTATATCACTATCCAACCTGTCAACACAACCTATCAGTTTTCATAGTGTCAACTCAACCCTACGGTTTTCGAACAGTGGATATGTTTCCTAATTAGATTTCCAATAAAAAATCGAGAGCCAGGAGTTTACTTCCTAACTCTCGAAAACCCTATGTTTCAAGGGATATTTTCACTTGTTGCTTATTTCTTTGACATCAATACAACACTCTCAACATGAGGTGTTTGCGAAAACATATCAAATGGTATGATACGCTCAACACGATAGCGTTGAAGTAAGATATTT
>JAVWMQ010000066.1:0-3391 GCA_036637375.1 Anaerovoracaceae bacterium | reverse complement strand
AAGGAAAAATCAAATCTGAATGTGGACTTTCTGCATTCAGATTTCCTATATCAGAGTAAGGTGTTTTTTTCAATACGCATACTTGCATATGCAGGACTTGTTGATGGAACAGGAACTGCTTCAACATCAAGATGCTTAAAATACTTTTTGAATAGACTGTTTGATTTGCCATCATTTAGTAAAATTCTCTGTATATAAATCTTCATCTCTCTACAAACATTCTATAAAACTATTGAATATATTGTCAATCGTTATGATAATTTATATTCCAAGCACGAAACCTTGAAAAAAATAGACGTTGTGTTAAAATAAAGGCATAAGTTAATCTGTAACTTTACAAGGTTTCTAATAATAGAAAGGGGTGGAAATATGGAAATGAATTTAAGCAAAGCTTCAGATTTTGGGCTTATATCCTACATGAGACATACATATAGATGGATGTTTATAGGCCTTTTAATGTCTTTTGTAACAGCAAGTCTGTTTTATATGTCAAACATTTGGATGAGTTTTTATACTAATATGCCACTGGTGTTTGGTGCATTTATAGCTGAGGTGATATTAGTACTTTACTTTGCATCACGAATAAACAGAATGTCAGTAGGTGCGGCTAAAACTGTATTTATCGCATATGCGGTTGTAAATGGTTTAACCCTTACACCGATTATGGCAGCTTACGAAATGACATCGTTAATCCTTGTGTTTGCAATGACATCAGTCTTTTTTGCCACATTAACCATATATGGATTTGTAACCAAGAAAGACTTAACTAGATGGGGGCCTATGCTATTGGCAGGCTTAGTAGCACTTATGGTTTTTTGGATCTTGTCAATTTTTATCAATCTTCAAAGTTTTGAAAAAATCGCATGTGTGGTGGGTCTATTGATATTCGTAGGACTAACGGCTTATGACACTCAAAAGATTAAAGATATGTATTACAGTATGCCAGGAGACGAAAATCTTTTAGTCAAGGCGTCAATATTCGGAGCACTTCAGCTTTATTTAGACTTTATTAATATGTTCCTATATTTGCTTAGAATTTTTGCTAAGGAAAAATAGCCAGTAAAAGTGTAGTCGCTTGAAGGCAGTAATGAAAGGAAAAGAGAGTATTATGGTGAAGTTCAAACGTTTTGAAGTTGTGTCTGGAATATACATTGAAGAAATCGTAGGTCAATCACGTATAGGATATTCAATGAGCGATTCAATGACGGACTTTTATGATATGGTGGAATTGTCAAAAAAAAAATTGCTACAAAGGTTCAATCATCTCATTTTATGATTACGAAAATGGCAAGGTTTACAAACCATTTCAAAAGCAGAGGAATGTGTTATACGGGAAGCCTGTTTATTTGAAAAATTATTTTTGGTTTTTGCAAGGAGATTATAACGTAGGGGAAGTTACGTTATTTAGATATCTTCCAGATGAAATCCCAGAAATGATTACAAAGCTTAATATTGAGGATATTGATACGTATAATTTACGAATTATTGGTGAGGATATTCACATAATAAGTGAAGATGATGAAGTAATCAGTTACTATCCTAAAAAGTTTAAATTCTGCAGGGATCCCCATGAAAGCATCCAAATGATAGTAGAGGATAAGGTATATCTATTGGCTTGGGTTGAAGAAGGCTGGGATGAGGAAAACAACTTGGCAACAGAAGACTACAAGTATTACCACAAAGTAGTTGTGAGAGATTTTGAAGGTAATGTTTTGTCAGAGGAGCTTGGCTCATTAGATCAAGGACCAGATGGAATCTGGTGGATATCATAGGTTTTTGCTTATGTAACTATGACCACTGTATGGGGCTTCGTTGTTAATACAATATGGTATGAGAATTTTAGGACTTAGAGCTATTTTGCTTTAAGTCCTTTTATAATAGTATATTTACGAACTTTTAATTAATAATATATAAGTAACTATATTGCTATTGATAATGGACTAAAATAGATCGAGAGAATGAATATTAATAATTTTATTATTGGAATCAAAAGTGATATAATGTATTAAATATAAAAAGGAGTTTTTAATGATTAGGGAAATTAAGATTGGTGCTAAGTATCAGCATTTTAAGGGAAAAGAATATAAAGTTATGGCAATTGCAAAGCATACAGAAACTGGGGAAAACCTGGTAATCTATCAAGCGCTTTATGGGGATTTTGGAATCTATGCAAGACCTTATGATATGTTCGCATCTGAGGTGGATAGAAGCAAATATCCTGAAGTGGAGCAAAAATATAGGTTTGAGTTAAAGGAGAACATATTTTGAAAAAAGTAAATGTAGTTGGGGCTATTTTAATAAATAATAATGAATTTCTTTGTGCCCAAAGAGGCAAAGGGAAGTTTGAATATATTTCATACAAGTATGAATTCCCAGGTGGAAAAATAGAAAAAGGAGAGACCGCAAGAGAAGCGTTGTCAAGGGAACTTATAGAGGAAATGCAAATTGAGGTAGACAGCAGTGAACTTGAATATTTTGATGTAATTAATCATAAGTATAAGGATTTTGAAATCACTATGGAGCTATATAAATGCTACTTGAATCACAGGAACCTAACGTTAAATGAACATGTTGATGCGAAATGGTTGCCGCTAGACGAAATAAGTGATCTTGATTGGGCAGAGGCTGATATCCCTGTTGTAAAAGAATTGATGCGTAGAGGTATATAATGAGAAATGTTGCTGAAAGTGTTTCGCTAGGATTGCAAAGTGGGTTTATTGATTGTAGTTTAACCTCATTAGAGCAATATAATCCCAAATTAATAGTAAATAATCATAAAGCCGGAATTAAAGTGCTAACAAGCATTGAAAATGAACTGTCCAAATGCAAAGAGTTCTACTTTTCGGTTGCTTTTATTACGCAAAGTGGTGTGGCAAGTCTCCTTGCTATTTTGACAGAGCTCAAAGACAAGGGTGTAAAGGGCAAAATTGTTACATCTCAGTATCAAAACTTCACTGACCCAAAGGCATTAAAAAGATTATTGGAGTTTAAAAATATTGAGCTTAGAATTGTTACAGATGGTAACTTTCATGCAAAAGGATATATTTTTAAACAGGAAAATTCATATTCATTTATTTTGGGAAGTAGCAACTTAACTCAAAACGCTTTAGGCTACAACAAAGAATGGAACGTAAAATTATCCTCTTTGGGAGAGGGTTCTGTGATGCAAAGCGTATTAAAAGAATTTAATTATACTTTTGAGAATGCTACAGTAGTAAACAGTGAATTTATTCAAGCGTATTCAGAAATATATAGCTTACAGAGTAAAGCAACAAAAAAATTAGAAGTAGAAAGTAAGATAACTCAGTTAAATAGGGTGAACCCCAACAAAATGCAACAAGAAGCATTAAGAGGGATTGAAATTCTTAGAAACGATGGAAAAAATAAAGCA
>JAVWMQ010000065.1:0-3501 GCA_036637375.1 Anaerovoracaceae bacterium | reverse complement strand
GAAATATGTATATGTCGAAACATCATCTGCTGTTAACCCTTTCTTAGCAGCTTTAGTTATAAATCTTTCAGCATCCTTTTCTAATTCTAATAGACGTTGATTCTTATTTTTTTTCATCATCTTTGCCTTTTCTTTCTAAACAAGCGAGTAATGGTACTATCCCAAATAGCAATACCATTACTAGTATCAAGATATTTTGTTTATTTAATTTGGAGTATCTAACCCCTTTATATTTAATACTCATAAATCCTCCTTGCACATAAAGTGCGAATGTTGTAAAATGAGGATGTACAATAAAAGCTGTACATCAATTTGAGTTCGCTTGATTCGCAGTCGTGGAACTCTTTTTTTGTGCTTCTTCACTTTCAATTTGTTTTCTTAATAATTTGAGATCTGTTTCAGTGATACTATAAACTGTTTTAGCAGATACCTTTGTTTCGTGAGCTTTCCATTTGCTTGCTTTTTTTTCAATTTCATCTGCCTGTTTGAAAACCTCGCTTGCCCTTTTGAATGTAATTCCTAGAACGATTTGAATATCACTTTTATTCCAGTAATACTTGTTTAGTCGCTCTAATCTAGTTGGCATGTTATCACCTCCTTTCATTATTGTAGATTATTATTCTACATCATTAGCAAAAAAAATATCCATACACAATTTATCATCAATACCTAGAACTTTTTGCACTTTCTTTGCCTCGGTTGTTGAGAATTCCCTCAAATTATTGATTTTATAGGATAATGTTGGATATGACATACCAACTTTTTTAGCTAACTCTTTTATTGTTATTCCTTTTAATACTAAGGTACTTTTGAAAAGTGCAGTGTTTGTCATACATTCCTCCTTTCATTTTGTAGATTATTTATCTACATAAATATGATATACTTTTGTAGATTTATTGTCAACATTATTGTGTTGGGAAATCAATTTTTGTTGATTTATTATCTACTTTGTGTTATCTTACTATCATAAAGGTGGTTGTTAATATGAGTATTGGAGAAAGAATTAAGGAAAGAAGAATACAACTTAATATGTCGCAAGATGAATTAGCTAGCAAGTTAGGGTATAGTTCACGTTCTTCTATTAATAAAATTGAGTTAGGAATAAATGATATAACTCAATCCAAAGTCATTGATTTTGCAAATGCATTACAAACAACACCAGCCTACCTAATGGAGTGGGATGAGGCAGTGTCAAATCTTGATCCATATGGTTTAGATAAAAGCAAGATGATCAAGCATCTAGGTGAAAATCAAGAACTTGTTGAGATTTATAAAAACATAGTAGATAACGAAAATCTACTATTATTATTTGACAAAGCAAAAGATTTAAGTGAGTCTGATCTTAAAGCAGTTCTTGAGATTATCAACGCAATAAACAAAAGTAATTAGTGATGGCATAGATTGGGGGAGTATGAGTTTTGAAGAATTTTGCTATCTTCATGATATTAGAGTAAATGTCATTAAGATGCCTACTAGCTTGAGAGGATTTGCATATTACAAATGTGGCACATATTATGTGTGTATTAATTCTCGATTAGCTTTTTTGCAGCAACAAGATACTATGTTACACGAGTTAGTTCATATTTTAGAAAATCACTTTATTGTTTCTGCTTATGAATATGATAAAGTTGAAGAGAAAACAAGAAAAATCATTAAAACAATTAAATCAGATGAATTGAGTTTAGGAGGATGATATGACTGAGTATTATTATAAATCACTTGAAAAATGGACAAAAGAAAAATTAATACATCTTGTTGAAAACAAGTCTCCATTCCTAAAAAAAGATGCTCAATATGTTAAGTTTAAAACTTACAAATATGAAAGAAGCATTAGTTTATTGAGAGATAGTACAATTATCCCTCAATTTGCAGTAGGAAAACACTTGGTGATAAATGAAGAATCAAATATTGTTGGATTAAATCAATATAACTGGAAATCACTATTAAAAATGAAGATATTTGATGAGTTAAACTTAGTCACTGAACCTAATAATGAATATGATAATACCGCTATAGCTGTGTACTATAAAAAAAGTAAAATTGGCTATATACCCATAAATTTTAAAAGAAAGTTAGAACTATTTGATTTGTTATCGCATGACGATTTAGTATTTTGTTATATTACTAGAGTTGACATTACTACAGGTGAACTTTACGATGGCACGAGTTACTTTACTATCGATGATTTTGAAGTTGATGATTTCGATATGGACATTACTACATTAATTGTTTCATATAAATAAAAATGCAATCACTCTCAGCTTGCCGGCACGTAGTGATTGCAATCGCATAGCATTAGCACAAGTGCTTTTACTATGCTCTAATTATAAAATAAATTGGAGGATAAAACAATGGCAGTAAGAAAAGAAAACAATGGTACCTGGACCGCTGATTTTAGATATATTGACATAGTCGAAAGTAAAACAAAGCGATATAAGAAACGTGGTTTCAAATCAAAGAGGGAAGCACAGGACTTCATATTTACTTTTACTAATTCAAATAAAACCACCTGTTCCAAATATTTCAAAGATTTATTCTTAGAATGGCAATCTATCAGTAATGCAAATGATTCAACTAAAAAACAACGCAAAGCATTTGCTACAAAATATCTAACATCATTGATGAATAGTGATTATACAAAAATAAATAAAGCAGATATTCTAAAATGGCGAACGATCATTGATAGCTATGACTTGGTTAACGATAGCAAGAATAAACTAATTACAACAATAAGAGGTGTGTGTAATTATGCATATGAAACTTATGACATTGAAGATAAATCTAAAGCCCTTAAAAACATTAAGATGAAGTATGAAGAACGTAAAGAATTTGAAGTGTGGAATGATGATGAATTCAAACTTTTTATAAACTGTATACAAAACGAAATATATAAAGCATTCTTTACGTTGCTATACTATACAGGAATGAGAAAAGGTGAGGCTAAAGCACTATATAAAAGTGATTTATTAGATTATGCTGTAAATATTAAAAAATCAATGAGAAAAGGTAGTGACACGATTTCATTTACGAAAACAAAATCATCTGAGCGAATAGTTAGATTGGATTCAAAAACATATGCATTAATAACACCCCTCAAAGCAACCGAAGGGCTATACTTATTTGGTGATGAAGAACCATTATCGAATACAACCATTCAACGTATCTTTGATAAAGGTATAAAAGAATCTGGAGTTAAAAGTATTCGTATACACGATTTAAGGCACTCTCATGCAACAAACTTAATTAATGCGGGTGCAAACATAGTAGCAGTGTCAAAACGTCTAGGACATAGTGATATATCAATGACATTGAGAGTATACACACATCTAATGAAAAGAAGTGAAGATGAACTCATTGCAATATTAGAAAAATAAATAAATGGTGCCAAAGTGGTGCCATTTTTACTTAGAGCATTAAAAAAAGTGGCTATTTATACCACTTCGTTGTCATTGGTGACTCCTTGGGGGATCGAACCCCAGACCCACTGATTAAGAGTCAGTT
>JAVWMQ010000064.1:0-3677 GCA_036637375.1 Anaerovoracaceae bacterium | reverse complement strand
GGAGATACAACATACACAATTGAATTTACACCTAGAGATTCGATGATATCGTTGAAGAGAACAATAACAAGTTTGGATTATCTACCACATGATGGATTAGAAGATTGGACAGATACTTTACGAAGAATAGCAGAGCAATGTAAATGGAGCGATGAGACGGCAGTAGCAACACTTAAATCAATTATAAATCCAGAATTTATTGATATTGTGTCAGCCAAAAGAACATTTACAAGTTGCATTGATGCACTTCTTAAATACCAATATAAACCGAACAACAGATATGATTATGAAAATAAATTAACTAATCTAAAACAAATAAATTTTCAAACAATTGCTGAGTATATGGGCAAAATACGCGAATTAAACAGAAAGTATTGTTTATGTGCCAATTTGAAACCTGAGATACAAAAATTAAAAGAAGAAGAAATTTTTATAAAGGGATTGCATAGACGAACTATCGTTGAAATGACTAAACTTGGGAAACTGACTCCCGAAGAAATAATTAAATCTATTACAGATATTGAAGAAACAATTATAGAACATTCGGTAAGAGAAACAAGGTCACATAAACGAACATACGAAAACACGAGAAGAGAAGAAGAATCTAATAACTATAAAAATCTTTACTGCAAGAAACATGGGACATGTAGACACACCACAGTGGAATGTCGAAGTTTATTAAAGAATCAGGTTAAAGATAATAAACATAAATCAAACGAAAATAATTTATTGGTGTTACGGGATAAAGGACCTCAAATAGGGGGAATTGAATTAAGAGGTGAGATGAACCAAACAGAGATAACATTTTTGATTGATCCTGGTGCAACTAAATCATATATATCGGAGAAGATGGTAAGTAAACTGAAACTAGACATAATAAAATTAGAGAAGATTGAAAAAACACAGATAGCATCAGGTAATACTTGCGAAATCAAAGAAAAGACGGTTCAAACTTTTAAGATAACTGTAATACCATCGATAGAATACTGTGAAAATTTTTTTGTCATAGAAGGTGATCTACCGTACATTTTACTTGGAGAACCTTTCCTGATAAAGCAAGGAGTTATTATAGACTATAAAGCGGGAAACATTCAGATTAGCAATCATACAGTATTCCTAGATTCTAATTACAAGGAATGGTCAAAAACACCAGACACGACATTAATAGAAAAAGCCTATAGTGCAAAGACTACGTATAAAAAGGAATCATGCGAAAGTATTATGAGATTAATACAAACATATAAGTTTGTAAATCCAAATTTGGGGAAAATTCCAAATATTACAATGAAAATTAAACTGATGAAAGAAGATCCTATATTTCGAAAACCATATTCAATACCAATCCAATTAATAGAACCAATGAAAATGGAAATCAAGCGACTTTTAAATTTAAATATTATTAGAGAAAGCAACAGTCCATTCTGTTTTCCTGCCTTTCCTATTATGAAGAGAAACGGAGAAATGAGATTAGTAGTGGACTTTAGAAAATTAAATGAGGTAACTATCAAAGATGCCAATCCATTTCCTAATCTTTGGGAAGAATTGCGCAGTATCCCTGAAAGTCAAGTTTTTTCTCAAATTGATCTAATGATGGGATACCATCAGATTATGCTAGAAGAAGAAAGTATAAAATATGTGTCTTTTTCAACATCTTTTGGTCAATTTGAATATCTTAGGGTCCCATTTGGCCTTGCAAATGCCCCGAGAGTATTTCAAAGGACGATCTACAAAATTTTAGGACACTTACGATTTGTTAGAATTTTTTTAGACGATATTCTTATATTTTCTAATGACATAAATGAACATTTAAACCATATGGAAGAAGTTCTAAAAATCCTTGAAAACAACAATATTTCAATAAATTTTAACAAAAGTAATTTTTGCAAGGAAGAAGTTACATATCTTGGACACAAAATTAGCAAAGAAGGATTAACACCAGTGGTAAACCACTTGCCATCACTTAATTCACTTATGCCAGCCAAAAATTTAAAGGAAGTTAGGTCAATATGTGGATACCTTAACTGGTTCAGACCATACTTAAAAAACCTCAGTCATAAAATAAAACCGATAACTGACCTTACAACAAAAAAAAAGAGAAAAATTGTGTGGCTACCACTACACACCAAGATAATAGAACAAATAATGGAGGAAATTAAATCGAATATATTCCTTAAGTTTCCCGATTATTTGAATTCATTTTACTTAGACACAGATGCTTCCGAAAATGCAATGGGTGCAGTTCTGTATCAGAAACATGGAATAATAGGCATGTACTCAAAGAAATTCACGCCTGCCCAATCTCGATATACAGTTACGGAAAAAGAATTATTCGCTATATATTCAGCACTAAATTTTTTTAAAAAAATTATATTTTTATCAAAAGTAATTATTAATACAGACCATGCAAATTTAACGTTTAACACAAATCCAACAACGAACAGATGGCAGCGATGGAAACTGGCACTTTCGGAATTTGACTGCAACATTAGACATAAGAAAGGAGTTGAGAATAATGTTGCTGATGTTTTATCACGCTGTTTAGTTGTCGCAAACAATCAATCGGAATTAGAGAAGCAAAATGAAGATAAAATTAAACTCAGTAATGAAGAAGAATTAAAACTAATAAAGAAAACACACGATAAACTTGCACATCCTGGAATCAATGCCATTTACTATGCCTTAAAAGATTACTACCAAATTAAGAAATTGAGAAGAAAAATAGAGCATTTTAAACTTTCATGCACACATTGCCAAAGATTTTACACTACAACCTATAAATATGGAAAAGTAAGTGGCACTATAATGACAAGCGAAGCATTTAAGCATATTTCATCTGATATTTATGGGCCAATAGATTCGGAATACTTTGAAGAAGGCCTAATAACTAAGAAATACATCTTGACTATCACTGACAGGTGTACAAGATGGTCACGGGCATATCTAATGAAAGAAATAACATCCAAGAAAATACAAACATGTTTTCTAAAATGGATGAAGGAGAATCCGAAACCTGCATCAGTCCTTACGGATATGGGTCGACAGTACATCAGTAACGAAATGAAGAACTTTTGGAATTTAAATCAAATTCAACATAATCTGACGAGTGCATATAATCCTACTGGTAATGCAATTAGTGAAAGAATTAACAAGACGATAACTAGAGTATTGCAAGCAAATATTCGTAAACCATTAAGAAAAGTAATAAAAACAATTAACTTTGTTCTTCAGAACCAGACTCATAAAACATTGAAAGCATCACCACATGAATTAAGGTTTGGGTTTTCAAACTTCGATACACTAAGAAGGATAAATGAAAGAAGCATAGAAAAAATCAATGAGTATCAAGACATAGAGAAGAAAAAGAACTGTGACAAAACGAATAAAAAAAGAATTGACAGAAAATGGAACATTGGAGAAAAAGTTTTTATTAGAACTCCAACAAAAAAAAAACTAGAACCTAAGTGGGAAGGACCTTATGTGATTTTTGAAATAGCATCAGAAGGAAATGTAGTAAAGGTTGGAAATCAGGAGAAACGAATACAAGTAAACATTAAAAGACTCAGACCTTTAGAAAGAAAGAGAAGTGTCAGAGAATGATATCTGTTAAGCTCTGAGTCTGCCATAAAGAATTACCTGATAGGCTTTGAGGTGAGATATCAATGAAACTTTAGAAATAA
>JAVWMQ010000063.1:0-3733 GCA_036637375.1 Anaerovoracaceae bacterium | reverse complement strand
TTCAATAACAACCTTTTTACTGAAAATCAAAATGACTTTTTAGAATTTTTAAGAAATCTTTTAAAGGATCAACCATATGTAGCTCTTTGTTATATGACAGGAGTTTTACCAATAAAGAAATACTCTAGTGGTAGCGCATTAAATATGTTTGACGAATTTACTTTTTTGAGAGACAGAACCTTTGGTGAGTATTTTGGATTTATTGAAGAAGAAGTAAAAATCCTATGCCTTAAAAATAGTGAAATGGACTTTACGGAACTTGAAAGCTGGTATAACGGATATATGACAGCAAATGGAATTAAAGTCTACAATCCTAGATCTGTAGTAAAGGCCCTTCAAAACAGCCATTGTGAAAGTTATTGGACGAATACTGGTGCCATGGATGAGGTAGCTGAGTATCTTAAGTATAATACTTTAGAGATTCGTGATGATGTTATAGAGATGGTATCGGGGCAAGAAATTGATATAACAATTAAAGAAGAATTTAGGGCTGGTCAAGATGCTCCAAAAACTAAAAAAGAGATTTATTCAGCTATGATAATCCTTGGATTTTTATCTTATTATGATGGGTACTTAAAAATACCGAATAAGGAATTATTACAAGAATTTGAAAAAGCTTTAGCCGATGAATCATTTGGATATGTAGCAAGCTCAAGTCCCAAGGTCCTTTCGCAATTACCCCTGGGGTGAAAATTCTTCCAGGGACAAGGTTTCCTTGGGACTACAGTTTAGGAAGTGAAAATTCCCAAATTTTACACCCCAGGGTAACTTATGAAAGAGCGAAGTGAATGAGTTTGCTACTTCTACTTGTCCACCTGGTATCTCCCATCCTCTGTCTGGACTTAGCAGCATTAGAATTTTTCCTTCATCGTTTTCTATTAAACCACCAACAGCAACAATATGTACTGGATAATTCATAACATCACCTCTTCTTTGTTACGCTATAACCTACAAATGCGAATTAAGGTTTATACTCGTTTAATAAAATAATCTTCAATACACTTTTTCACTAATGACCAATCATGTCCGTTTGGCATACATTTTATGTGTTCTACCAATGGCAGTAGTTCTTGTTCTAAATCAAAACGAATATTAAATAAGTCTTTGCAATCGTTTTTAATAAGTAAATTATCGACACGCTCTGCCCATGCTTTACCTTTAACTTCTTTTGCAAAAGAAATAGCTTCGTCAACATTGTTCCTTTGAAGATAAATACAAATAGGATTCAAAACCTTAATACGTTGAAAAATCTCTGAAATATATAGCAATGTTTCTTTGTATGTAGCTTTTCTAAAAAGTAGTTCATTGATAGGATTTTGTAAAAATCCACTATCAACTATAACAGTTCCCGAGTTAGAAATAACCTTATTTACCCAATGTTCTAACCTTTCCAATGTACAAGGAATGTAATCAGAAACAGTTACCATCTGGTTATTTTCATCACCCATATCCCATCGTTTAATTTTAACTGCAACATTTTTAGGACAGTCATCAATCCTCAGGTAAGAATAATTTTTTGTAACAAGTGCTCTGTTGCTAAGTTCTTTGTATGTCTCTGGATTGTCAATAAATAAGGCTTCAAAGTCATTATTGGGTATTCCTGACATTTCATAAAAATCACAAGGGATATCTCTATTTCCTTCAAGAAGTAGAATTGCATTAGTTCCTTGTGTGTTTAAATAATCTGTTAACCATTCAGCTATAGTTGTTTTACCTGTACCAGGTAGACCCTCTATCATTATCAGTTGCACATCAACAACCTCCTTATTATTTAGATAATCCTTAATTTGCAATGTATTGCTATTATAATGTAATTATAACATATTTTTCAAATACCGTACTATTCAATTTTCAAAGATCAAAATTTCTTAATTAATTCGCAATACCTACAAATTCTTCATTAGATTTATTCCCTATATTAATAATTTCATTTTTAAATTTTTTAATCTCTTCTTCCAATATTTTTGAATATATATTGTAATTTAAAATTAAAAGTTAAAAATTTAAAATTGGAGTTGAAGGATTAAAATCCTTAACTATTTTTTAAAAATCACTCAAAAAAAACACTATTTCCCTAGAGGCCTTAAACCCTCTTGGCTCTAAGGCTACATGGGGCTAAGAACATAAAAACATAAAAACATAAAAATACGTAAATCAGGATAATTTTAAATGGCAAATATAAAATTTAATAGTACGGTATTTGAAAATATGTTACAATATGGATAAAAATATTTGAATCGTAGTTGTATTATATGTGTATTAAACATTGTGGGGGGATATTTATGGGTGATATTAAAATGAATGTTTGGAATAAAATTTATTCGGATACTGATGGGTATTTAGAGAAACCAGATGAAGCAATCACAAGCCTAGTGAGAGAACATAAAATTAAAACAGCTCTTGATGTAGGCGCAGGTAACGGGAGGCATTCAATATTTCTTGCTAACGAAGGAATAAGAGTAAAGGCTATAGATATATCAAAAGAAGGTTTAAAACTTTTAAGTAAAAATGCTACAAGTATTGGTTTGAACATTGAGACAGAGGTTATTTCAGTATTTGACTATTATGATAGTAATAAATATGATTTAGTTCTTTCTACAGGTGGAGCACTTAATTTTTTAAGTAAAGCGGATTCAACTCAAATTATTCAAAGACTAAAAGATAATGTTCATGAAGGTGGATATATGTATATTACAGTATTCACAATTAATGACAATGCATTTAAACACCAATGTGAACTTGCAGAGACAAAACAGGATGATACATATTATTCTAGTAAGTTAGGTACATGGGTAACTGGGTTTAAGCATAATGAATTAAGAATGCTATTTGAAGATTGGGAAGAAATTAAGTATTTTGAAGATAATATTTTAGACAACGGACACGGAGAACCTCATTATCATCATACAGCAGGAATATTAGCAAGAAAGGTATAAACAGGATAAAATTACTTTGCAATCTGTAGATAAAGCGACACAACTATTAAAGTAAAAATACCAATAAAAGATATAATTGGAGGTGATTGAGACAGAATAGTAGAATACTGCACCTCAAAATTAATTCAAGATAGATTGGAGTGATATATCATGCAAAATAGTAAGGTTAAACTAATAAATGTATGTCCAGTTTTTATATCTGAAGATGTAAAAAAAACTGTGGATTTCTATGTTGAAAAACTTGGATTTAAATTTGCATCACATTATGATAAGATTGATAACTTTGCAACAATATACAGGGATTCTATTGAGTTTGTAATTGTACAATTAAAGTTTGGACAAATACAATCAAACACTAAAAGATATGGTTCAGGGTATGACGCTTATATTGACACTGATACAGTTAGTGGTGTTGATATTATTTATGAAGAGTTTGTTTCCAAAGGTGTTCACATAGTATCAAATCCCCATAAAACAGATTATGGTAGTTATGAATTTGTTATTGAAGATATTGATGGAAGATTGATTGGTATAGGACTTATTTATAGTAATCAAATATACTTTAAAGACTCAAATTATTTGGATTAATTCCTTGAAGTTGCATTAATCTATCTTGTAAATTGGAATTTAACGCTCATAATAACTTAAGCTTATTTGCCATTAAGAACCCTCTTTAGACTTGCATCTATAGCCTCGTAATCTCCAGGATATTCTATAAGCAATCTATTTGATTCCATGATAGCAGCAGATTCCGGAGTTTGTACTGATTGTTTTACTGTAGGATCATCAATAGAATT
>JAVWMQ010000062.1:0-3908 GCA_036637375.1 Anaerovoracaceae bacterium | reverse complement strand
CAGCTTTTTTGTTAAATTTCAAATGAGTGTAGCAAATAAATATATGAAGTAAACACGAGTTTATGTATTTTTAAATCATAAAAAATGATAAGGGGCGTTGTTTTGTATTTTAATAGGACACTAACTTTTAGCATTTTTTCTTACTACGTAATTGATGTTTATGTTAACTTAATATGAAGTTCTATTTTATCTGAATCAATTATAAATAATTCAAATCAGGATAAAGAAGTGAAAATTTTGAATTTAAAGAAAATAATTATTTTTTTAACGAGTTTGTTTCTAATACTTAATTCAACTTTAGCCAATACCGCAGCAATTCGAGCATGGACTGTATCTAATCCAATGGCTACAGGCGCATCTATTTTATATGATGGTTTAAAGGGTGTTATTAAATCCTCGGTTTTAATTACGCCTAATGCGACTCAGGTTGCCAAAGTCTTAGGCAGTGGTGGTGGAGGTTTTGCCCTTTCTTATGCAGTTGAGCAATTACTAGGGGCTGTGGATTGGGTACTTGATCCTGCGAATAATCGTATAGTTTATAAAGTAAAAACTGAAGATATGAGTTGCTCACTTAGCTCACTTTTTTGTGAATATAGTTATAACCCTGGATTTTTCCAACCTGTAAAAAGAACAGCTTATCAAGCCTGTCAAACAATAATAGAATTTTATAATTCTAAACAATTTGAATACAAGTATGAGTTTGTTGGATTAAGGATAGGTCAATATTACAATTATAACGGTATTCAAGTTCCAGCTGCACTTTGTGACATCAAAGTTGCAGATCCAACTAGTAGAGTTTTTACTGATACACTTTTTCCTGTTTCTCCAAATAACCCAGAATTTGAAGAAAAAACCCTCTCCCTCGAAACCGTTGCCCAAGAAGTTATTGAAAATGCAGAAAGTGATAACCTAGATGCCCAATTTGCCGTTTTAGCAGCAGCGAATAATATTCTGTCGGAAGCGGAACAAGATGATGCTAAAGCGAAGCCGATTGAAGAAGATTTGGAGAGGAATTCAAAGAAATGTCCAAATGGTGAGTCGCGTAATATATATGGGCAATGTTGGATATGCTCAGCTGCAGAAAAACAGCCTATAGAAAGTAATAAAAACATTGCTAAAGTTAGAGCTCAGGCTTTGGGAAGTTGCGTTACTGGGAGTAGAACTAAAATTTTTAAAAACTTTGATAAAGATGAGTTTTTGGTGAGAGCTACTGCATGGGATACTTTGGCTGATGCAAGAGATATGGAAAATATGTGTTGGCTTCCGAAGCATCCACAGCATGTTGAAGAAGCACAAATTAATAGGAAAATTGCAGAAACTTGCCGAGCTGGTGCAGCTCAAGCAATAAAATAAGAGGAGTGTGTGATGAATTTTTTGGATATTAAAACAAGTATTTATGAAAATTTTTCTGAATTTTATTTTTCTAAAAATTTTACCTTAGCCGAATCTGATTTCTATGATACATATTCAAAAAGTTTTGCTGAGTACTCTAAAGATGATCTATATGTGGAATTAAGAAAATATTATAATGAAGATATTGCTAATTTTATAAGAAGTAATATGGTAGAAAATAAATATATTGAGCCTTTTGAAAATTGGTCAGAAATTCCACTATGGTATTACAATGCATTTAGTTTTGGAGGTCCTATTAATTTAAATACCCATAATTTAATATATTACCTCTCTGGATTTATGTATGTGATTATTTCAAACAATATTAGCTCTACTTCATCTTTAAATATTTTAAGATGGTATGATATTTTGGATTTAGGATCCTATTATATCAATGTGTTATCAAAAGAACTTAATCATAACCAATTAAAAACGATAGCATTATTCTTATGCTGTGATTCTGAAACAAAAGAAATTGATTTATCTCCTCCTTCAGCAGATGATGATAGTACCTTTGCTAAATTCTGGTATCCTTTTTTAAAGTAGAAGTATGAGGTTTCCACTCCAAAAGAAGGTGAAACTCCCTCACAACTGTTGCCCAAAAAGTCATTGAAAATGAATGAAATAATAACCTTAGTACGCAGTTTGCCGTTTTAGCAGCAGCGACAAATATTCTGTCTGAAGCTGAAAATGATGATGCTAAAGCGAAGCCGATTGAAGATGAGTTGGAGAGGAATGCGGATGATAAATGCCACACTCATAATGCATATATGAATGGGCAATCAAGGATTGTTAAAGATAGGTACAGCGAGATGAGAGCCGATCCACTATTTTTATATAGAGATTACAGAACAACTCCTCATCCCAATGGATACGGATCATGGAATGGTCATCAACAGCGATATACTTATGAACAAGGTCTATTGAATCAAAAGATTCTAGATGCTTTCTTTGCTGGTTGTCCTGAAACAGCCAAAGCAACAGAATGGAAAAATAAACCTGCTCCTCAAAAACCTGACTATGCGTTGTAACAATTATGATTGAAGTTGAAATTTATGAGGGAACCAACGGAGACCCACTTAAAAGAGTGTATTTTAGAAACACTAAAGGCTGGATAATTCGAGAATCTTTTTACAACCCATCAAACCAACCAATCATAGAAGAAATGGTTGAGTTTGATGATAAAAATAAAATTTCTCGTCAAGTTTTATTTCTCACAACTGAATATAAAACTATTGCTTATAGAAATTTATATCAAGCAGGAGAAACTGAAAGATCAGACAAGAGATTAGGTTATACAGATTACAAATTAATAGATGGGGAATTTAAAAAAATAAGTTGGATGATCTATAAGCCTTCTTCTAAAGAAGACTCTTTTTCAAAAAGTCTATACTACAATCAAGATGATGAATTACTTTATTATCGTGTTAATGATGATACAACCCTTACTACAAAGTATTTTAATCCGTATGATCAAGTTATAGATGATTTTTATACTTTTTCTGAAAAAAATCTTGATTCAATTGAAACATACGACAGTATTAAAAATGATTTACTACAACAGATTAGAGATGAATACAATAATACTCAATTGTGAAAATTAATTATGAATGTAAATATTAAAGAGCTTCTTGAAAAAGTATTCCCTCTCTTTGACACTAAAAAACAATGAAAATTCTTGTTGTTTTTTAGTGTCAGGCAAGTTCAATAAAAACAGGATGGGAGAAACTAATAGTCTAGAGCCTTATAAATAATAAAAAACCTGAAGAAAAAACTTTATCTCTTATAACAGTTGTTCAAAAAGTCATTGAAAATGCAGAAAACAATAACCTAGACGCTCAGTTTGCTGTTTTAGCAGCAGCGAATAATATTCTGTCGGAAGCTGAAAATGATGATGCTAAAGCCAAGCCGATTGAAGATGAGTTAGAAAATAATCAGGATGATGAAATTTGCTATAACGAATGGGTAGAAGAGGTAGCTGATTGTGAAGTATGGAAAGGTCAAGGACCTTTAGATGATCCAAACAGATGGTTTCGTGCATGTAAAGAACGTGCAGCTAGTAGGTAAGAATATGTCAAAGAACTGGCGCATCTCCATCTGAACCGCCTCCATGGAACAGTAACGATATAATGTATGGAACTCTTAATGGATATTGAAAATATGACATTAATCACTGAATATTTTGATTCTGGTGAAATGAAGTGCCAATATTATGTAAATAGTGCTATGCAAAAGAATGGTCCACTTAAGCGATGGCTTAAGAATGGTCAAATTCTTTGCGAGTCAAATTACGTGAATAATTTGACTGATGGCAAATATCAAGAATGGAATGAGGATGGTAATTTAAGAGTTTCATCTGAATATAAAAACGGCAAATTACATGGTAGTTATAGGAGATGGCGGAGAAATGGTCTATTGGCAGAAGACGGTTATTATGTGAATGATAAAAGGGAGTTGGGTTTTAAATGGTATAAACCGAATGGTGAGCTTTGGTGTATTTTAGATGAAGCATATTT
>JAVWMQ010000061.1:0-3930 GCA_036637375.1 Anaerovoracaceae bacterium | reverse complement strand
CCGGCAACATGCCGAGTTTTGCTGAAGGTAAGCCGGCAGAGTTCTGGCAGGCAGCGGATGTTTATGAACGCAGCAATGGGCGAACCTGTTCCAGCCTGGTGGTGGCTTTTCCAAAGGAATTAAATCAAGTACAAAGGATTGAACTGGCCGAGCAGTTTATTGCCGAGTTTGCCGACCGTTACCGCTATCCCTTCACCTGTGCCATCCACAACCATGCCGGTTCGATTGGCGGCATTGAGCAGCCACACCTACATTTCATGTATAGCGAGCGGCATGTGGATGACATCGAGCGGACACCAGAGCAGTTTTTTAAGCGATACAACCCGAAACAGCCTGAAAAAGGCGGTGCTCAGAAATTGACGGCTGATGTATTGGGGATGGGAAAGGCGCAACTACAACTGTATCGACAAAAAACAGAAGAACTGATTAATACCTGTTTAGAACGCTATGCACCTACCAAAACCCTTGAGATCCGAGGGCTAAAAGTTGAAGTCCCTAGCTTTGTCAGTTGCTTGTCTAATCAGGATTACAATAAGAAATATGGTATTGAGTTGCAGGACGTCCCTATGATGAATAAAGCTGTCCGCTTTGCCAAAGAAACAGAACCCGAGCTATTTAAACAGAAACAAGAAATGGCGGCAGAAATTAATCGCATACGAGCAGAGAATAACTACATGCTCTATCGACCTCATTATGAGGCAGAATTGAGTAAACAGAAGCATTTGGAACAAGAACAAACTAACGATTATGAGGGGCCATAGAGTTGGTCAATTTTTTGTTTATTTTGATACAAATTTTTAAGTAAAAATCCATTCAAACTTTAAAAATATTATATCAATAAATTGTTCTTTTATACATAAAAATCAATAACTTGCGTTATTTTTATCTTTTTTGTAAAATGCATTTTTCTCATTGGACTTATTTTATGTTGATTGACTATGAAGAACAGAAAGCTCTGCTGAAATCCATTGAAGACTTCATTTCTTTAGATCTCGGGCATGATCTAAAAAAAGTAGGATACTCACTTAATTGCCGATTTATGAACCCGGAAGGTGTTAATACTTTGACAATTTTTTTTGAGAAGTATGGAGATCACGTCTACATTAAGTTTGGTGATCTTTATGGCCAAGGAATCAAAGAGCTGGAAATTTCTGTAATAGGTTTTAAAAAAACTAAAAAGGGGTATGGGACATTATTGTTATCAAGACTGGCAGACATTGCCGAGAAGTATAATTATCCGATAATTTCTATTCACGCTCCTAATGCCAATTCCATTGCTTTTGGAGAAAAGTTTGGTTTTAAAATGTATGGGAATTATATGGATATAACTGTAGCAGACTTAAAACGTAACTTATTGGCGCGTAAGGAAGCCAAGTTTTAACAATTTGATTTCGTGGTTGAGACATTATGTAAACTTGGAGTACACCCCAAAGTAACGTTACATCTGTCTGTATCCGCAACCTAAAATCAATGGTCTAGAAGCCGTGGAACATCGATTTAGGTACGTTTAAAGCAAGTCTTAGATTTATACGTGACAATAAAAATCCAGTTGTATGCACTGGATTTTTCTATTTGGGGCTTACATTTTAGATTTCGAATAAAGGATTTTATGTTAAAACTAATTGATACCTCTGAATCTATTTGCTACATCCATTACCATTAATAATATAAATCAGTAAGTTAATAGCTTATTTTATCTGTTAGTATGCTCGGAATTTAACGCTTATGTCGGTTCACTTCACATGGTTGTTTCTGTTGCAGAATATTTAGGTCAAAGAACTGATTCTGAAATTAATATAGTTCCTGTTGAGTTAGGGGAACCAGTGAGTTGTCCATTTATGGACAGAAGTTGTGAGAAGGTACTAAAAAACTTACAGCCAGTATGTGCAGTACGAAAAACAGATAATAGTGTATGGATTAGTTGTGAACATCGTCTTTGTTCATCTAGAAAAAAAAATAAGTTAGGACAGTCAATAGGTTTAGTAAAGCATCAGCAAGAATTGCTACTACACATTGCAAAGTTTATTTATGCAGATGAGCAATTAACTTTGGATGAAGTTGGTATTAAAAAAGAAGTTACCATTCCTTTGCCTGAGGCTGATCATAATTATCATGCAGACTATGTTATGCGTAATTTCTCTTCTAGAGGGAAAGTTGATGAAATTCTTTTAGAAATGCAGGGAGGAGGTGAAACTAGTAATACTGGTGCTATTACGAAACACGTAGCTAATTGGGCTAAAATGGCACTTCCTACTAATAAATTTTTACGTGAAAATGTGGCTGCTAATACGATTGAAACTAATGCTTGGCGGAGACAGCAAGAACAGTTTTTAGTTAAAGGAAATGTAGTAGACCAAACAGGTGGAAAAATAGTATTTGTAGTAGGTCGCCCTTTATTTGATTACCTTTACAAACGAATAAGAAATGCGAACCTAAGAGATTTAAGACAACATAATTGGACTTTATGTTTGCTACCTATAAAAGAAAAAACAGAACAAGAAATTAGATCAGGAAAAATCCCTTTAACAATAGATGAAGAATTAGCTTTATTTACTAACTATTCTACATTTATTCGAGTTTTAACTGATCAAGGTTTTCCTTGTCCTGCTATCTTTGAAGGAGAATTTACCTTGCTAAATAATACCTTTAAGGTTGTTTAGTCTCTTTATCTATAAGAGCTATCCTATTTCCTATCCACTCGATAATAGGTACTGCAACAGCATTGCCTATTGCTCTGAATCTACGAGAGTCCAATTCTTTGGAAACCCTTGAAGACTCTCGTATTCTGAAGGGAGCATCCGGCGAACATACAGCATCTGAACTTCCTCTTGAGTCAAGAGTATAGGTTTCTCCATCATTTCTATACCCTTTTGCTTGGGGGCCTGCGCTGGGCTTTCTTCCAATTCCTGCATGTTGGATAGAATAGATATTTGTTTCTGATAGGCCATTAACATATCTGATGGAATTTCTTGGTTTCTCTCCACTGCTCGGTGTATTAGAGACTTCAATTGAGGAGGAGTCAAAAAGGACTCTAGCGGAGCGCATGTCTCCAAGACTTCCAACAATGTAGACTCTACGTCGTCTTTGTGGTGTTCCAAAGTGTTTTGCGTCCAAAATTCTCCACGAAAGACCATACCCGAGTTCATCCAGCGTTTCGATGACTGTTCTGAAATCTTCTCCGTTGTTGGAGTTAAGGAGTCCGGGAACATTTTCGATAATAATCCAGTCAGGTTTTCTTTCTTTGATGAGTTTTGCATATGTAAAAAAAAGTCCGCTACGTTCGCCTAATAAACCTTTTCTTTTTCCCTGATTAGCTAGGGAAACATCTTGACAAGGAAACCCCCCACACCAAATATTACTTTCAGGTATATCTAGAGGAGAAAGGGTATCTATATCATTATGTAAAGGTATTTCAGGCCAATTTTTCTTTAAGACACTACAGCAAAAAGAATTAATTTCGCATTGAAAGACAACTTGCATATTTGCCTTTTCTAATCCTAAATCAAAACCACCAATA
Organism: Anaerovoracaceae bacterium; assembly: GCA_036637375.1. GTDB lineage: Bacteria > Bacillota > Clostridia > Peptostreptococcales > Anaerovoracaceae > JAVWMQ01. The sequence goes on along the minus strand of JAVWMQ010000061.1, from coordinate 413 downwards.
CCTGCAAAGAACGATGCAACTTTGTATTTGGAGTCTGTAATTCCTGCCATTTAAATAAGTATCTTTTGTGGTTAAACATTGCTGGCATCCTATAATAATTTTAATCAGATGGCCACAGTTATTTTGGGCATAGATATATTTTTTATTTTTATAAAGACAATATTTTTTTAGATTTCCTACAATTAACATAATGCACGTTATACGAAATGCTTGAAATTTCCCTATAAGCATCAATATCTTAGTCAAAGCCGTTCTAGGGTTCAGCGCACTGGAACGGCTTTTTCATGATTATTCACGTTCCACGATTATTCTTTGATCAATGTTTCACAACTTTGATTAGTACACCTAAACAAGCCTTTTAACCATTCGGCAAGAAAAACCGGCTTAACCACCCTCTTTTCGGCTGCTCCGGT
>JAVWMQ010000060.1:0-4002 GCA_036637375.1 Anaerovoracaceae bacterium | reverse complement strand
TACAAGAAATCTTGGATCAGCAAAAGACCGTTGCAGATGCGACCTCTACGATTGCAGCAGCAACACGGACGTATAGTCAAAATCAGCAACAGCAAGCGGAGCTAGAAAAGCAAAGAACAGAACAAACAGCGGTAGCAGAGCTACAAGCCCAAGGTGGAGATGAATGGGAGCAATACCAAAAGTCAACCAATGTGGCAGAAAAACAAGAGATACTTAAAAATAACTCTGAGCGTTATAAAACAGCATCAGAAACAGCTCAAGACTGGGGCATGGGTGGCGATAAGAGCCGAGCTGTGAATGCAGTCACGATGGCAGTCACAGGTGCACTTGGTGGACAAACAGATTTACAAGTTGCAGCTAATATCCTTGCACCATACGCTGCACAAGTGATTGGCGGGCAGTTTGGACATGGCGAGGATAAAAACACCGCAGCACAAATGGTTAGTCATGCGATATTGGGAGCAGCCTTGGCTTATGTGAATGGCGGTGACCCAACAGCAGGAGGCAGTGCAGCGGTCGCAAGTGAAGCAGCAGCGGATTATCTTACCAATCAGTATAAAGACAACCCTGCCTACCAAAATGAGAATGGCGAGTTTATTCCGAATTTATTACCTGAGGATGTAAAAACCCAAATCCGAGACCTGACAGCTGCAATAGGCGCTGTTGTTGGTGGAACTGTAGGAGATTCTGCGTTTGAAGCACAGCTTGCTGGAGTGGTTGGACAGAATGCGGTGGAGAATAATTATTTATCAGCTAAGCAAATTCAGCAATTCGATCAAGAAATGGGGAATTGTAAAGCTAGGAATAATTGTGATCAGGTAATAGAAAAATATAAGGAGTTAGCGTTAAATCAAGATAAAGAGTTAGCCTCAGTTTGTTCAGTTAATGCTGTTCTATGTAAGGAAAAATATGGGTTTATTATCAACTCAAGAAAAGCAATAAGAGAGGCGTTAGATAAAAATAAGAATATACCAGCATTTTATGAAAGTGGTTTATTTTCACAACAAATGGCTGCAGAAGGATTTGTTTATAATACGGAGTTAGCACGACAATTTAAAAGTAAATATAACATTAGTGATGAAGACGCAGTACGTTACGCGATGATTGTATCTTCAATTGGTGTTGGGAGAGCTATAAAATCTAAGAACCAAAGTACTTCGCAAAGTAACATGACTAATAAAGTTAGTGAAGAAAAAGTAGCCTTAGAACGTATTAAAAATAATGAGAAAGGGGCTAATTTAACGAATAAGCAGAATGACAGTATAATAAATCAGCAAGCAAGTAAACGGGTTGGAAATGTAACTGCTCCTATCGATTTTAATGGACATGTTTTAAAGGCCGAAATAAAGAGTAATGGTACCGTTGTTGGTGGGCATTCTATTGCTAATGGAAATGTTAGAGTAGATAGTATTGTTCGCGCACCTGATAAGAGTGGAGTGTATGAAGCTAGAGTTTCAGTTGCAGATCCAAATAATGCTGGTAGGTATATAAGTAAAAGTAATAATAATGGAGTTTCGACAATGTTTCCAAATAGTTGGAGTGGAGATAGGGTTAAAGTTGAGGTTGATACCGCTTATAAAAATAGAATTTCAGTACCAAATAAACCAAATATGTGGGAAGGTACTACACCAAGTGGAGTAAAAGTTCGAGGTTATTTACAACCGAAAACAACAGTCTATCCTGTTTGGACACCATAGGTGAGTAAGATGCAAATCAAATTTTATTTTTTTGAAGATATGAGTTTAGGCTCTCCAATTTTAATTCCATCTTGTAATATTAAAGATAGTGATATTAATATCGTGAATTGCTTGAGTGGAATATTAATGGATGATGGAGGATGTTCAAAAGAAACGACTCTTTTAAGTTTGAAAGATGGTGTCGATAAATTAATAAATAGTCAAAATAAAATTAATACTTGGGTTCGAGAGAGTTGGATGGCAGAAAGTAATAATGATATCGTGAAAATTAGTTTTTTGTATGATGAAGAATACTTTGTCAATATAAATTACGATGCTTTTAAATCAATTTTATTAACCTGGGTGGATTTCTATTCATCTACTCCTTCTTTGGATAATATTATATATTTAGAGTATTAACTCAATTTTCGAGAATTTAAATCTGATCAGACAGTCACCCATTTTTATTGCGTCTGTAAGTTTAGTTCGTTTCATATATGGTCTCTTTCCGAATTGCAAGACTAAATAGCTAATGCGTTGTTACACATACACAATAAAGCCCTGAAAGCCTAAACTTTCAGGGCTTTATGCCATCAAATAATCCAAATGATCTGACGAATGCATTAGGAGTTCCACCAAAAGTATCTACTACACAACATGGAACAACTAGAATGCTTTGGGAGCCAAATAGTAATACTAGGATTCGCTATGAAAGTCATCCAGGTGATCCAGGAACTTATAATGCACGTCATCATGGAGAACATTATCATATAGAAGTGAAGCCAGATAATGTAACTTGGAATCAGGCAAAAAAACAGGGTACAATTCAAAAAATTAAGCTGGATAATTATCAACCTGGGCATGGAACTGGATTTACACCTAATGAAAAACATCCTGGAAAATGAATTATGAATTATGAATTATGAAATTTGATAATTTAATTATGTCTGATGCTCAAATTATTGAAATGAATTTAGATTTGTCTAGTTCAAAATTTATTTTGAGAACTTGGGATGATAAAGAGTGGTTAATTATTTTTGAGGAAGTATTAGCGATACAGTCATTTAGTGTTGAAGGTGTAGATCTTTCGCACTTGGTTATTGGTAACGATGATCCATTTAAAACCAGTACGATGGAATATTTTCACGATGAGAATTTTGAAAGATTCTTATGTTTTAATTTTTATGGCGTTTGGGTGGAGAAACCTTTATTAAAAATCATTGCTACTGGTAGTTATGAAATAATAGAAAATTCTTAGGCTTTCTAAATAACATAGCCCATATAGGGTATTTAGGGTATTTTCCCGAATTGCGAGACTAAATAACTAAAGTGTTTTTGTATTACATACACAATAAAGCCCTGAAAGCCTAAACTTTCAGGGCTTTATGCCATCAAATTAAAAGTTACTAATATGAGGTTCTTTCAACTTTGAACGTAACATCAGAATATTTAAATCTTGCCCAATATTTATGCATATGCTGCTGATCTTGCCAATTAGAAGGCAGTCACAAAAGAATGGGGTATGGGTGGTGACAAGAGCCGAGCTGTGAATGCAGTTACGATGGCAGTGACAGGCGCACTTGGTGGACAAACAGATGTACAAGCTACAACAAATTTACTGGCTCCTTATGCTTCACAGCTAATTGGTAAAACATTCGGACAGGAACAAGATAAAAATACAACGGCACAATTGGTAAGCCATGCAATATTGGGTGCAGCCTTAGCTTATGTGAATGGCGGTGATCCAACAGCAGGTGGTAGTGCAGCGGTCGCAAGTGAAGCATCGGCAACTTATTTTACAAATCAATATAAAGATGATTCACGCTATCAGAATGAGAAAGGTGAGTTTATTCCGAATCTATTACCAGAAGGCGTTAAAAACTAGCATACGGGATTTGACAGCTGCAATCGGAGTCGCTGTTGGCGGAACTGTAGGAGATTCAGCATTTAATGCACAGCTTGCAGGTGTGGTTGGGCAGAATGCGGTGGAGAATAATGAATTCTCAATCATTAGTCAGGGTGTTGAAAAGCAACTTGCTGAAAATAAAACAAAAAAACAAGATCAAGCTAAGTTAAGTTGTCCAAAAGGACAGAGTTGTATTATGCCAATACCTGAAAAAACCTTAGGTGAAAAGGCAGTGCTTGTTATTAATGATTTGACAGTTCGTCAATTAGCAGCAGCCTTAGGGGCTGAATATGACCCACTTACAAAGGAATATTTTTCACCTAAAGAAATAAAAGAATCTAAAGCAGCAATGTTAAGTTTAGGTTTTTCTAGAACATTATCAGGACCGATAAAATTAACAGATGAAGCAATAATTGTAAT
>JAVWMQ010000059.1:0-4650 GCA_036637375.1 Anaerovoracaceae bacterium | reverse complement strand
TCATTAAACTTCAATATGATAAAGTAAATCTTGCGATTTGATGACAGAAATGATATAATTAATTCCAGTGTGGCTATTTTTGGCTACATAATATTTGAGAGAAAAAAGGAGAAGTATATGAAGAGAAGAGGTTGGGCGTTATTGCCTTTCGTAGTTTTTATTGTATTATTTGCAGGAGGCGGAATTTTAGCTAACGATTTTTATGCTATGCCAGCTTTAGTTGCTTTTGTAGTGGCTTTATTTGTTGCATTACTACAGAATAAAAAATTGAGCTTTAATGAAAAGCTAGAGATAATGGCTAAGGGTGCAGGTGATGTGAATATTATTACGATGGTATTTATATTCTTAGTTGCTGGTGCATTTTCAGGAATTGTTACTGCAGCAGGTGGTGTTACATCGACTGTAAACTTTGGACTTTCAATCTTACCAGCTAACTTAATGGTTGTAGGGCTGTTCTTAATTGGATGCTTTATTTCTATTTCTATGGGAACATCTATGGGAACTATTACAGCATTAGCACCGATAGCACTTGGGGTTGCAACACAGACAAGTTTTCCAGTAGCGGTATGCATTGGTGCTGTTGTTTGTGGGGCTATGTTTGGGGATAACCTTTCTATGATTTCAGATACAACTATTGCCGCTGTAAGAACTCAAGGGTGTGAAATGAAAGATAAATTTAATGAAAACTTCTTTATCGTTCTTCCGGCTGCTATAATTACTATTATATTATTCTATGTAAAAACAATGGGCCTTACATATAAGTTGGGTGCGGTTGGTGATTATTCACTATTTAAAATTATTCCTTATTTAGTTGTATTAATAGGAGCATTAATTGGATTTAATGTATTTGCTGTTTTATTCTCAGGAATTGTTTTATCAATGGCGGTAGGGCTATATTCTGGTTCATTTACGTTCTTTGAAGGTATTAAAGCTATTGGAGACGGGATGAGTGGATTGTTTGAAATATCGCTAATATCTATCACAGTAGCATGTATTGTTGCGCTAGCAAAAGAAAATGGCGGTATTGATCTAATATTAGATTTGATTAGAAATAGAACAAAGGGCAAAAGGGGAGCAGAGTTTGGTATTGCTATTCTTGCTTTACTTGTTGATGCTTGCACAGCAAATAACACAGTAGCGATTGTACTATCTGGACCTATTGCAAAAGAAATTGGAACAGAATTCCATGTTGCACCAAAGAGAGTTGCATCATTGCTTGATATTTTTGCTTCTGTTGGACAGGGACTTATTCCATATGGTGCACAGCTATTAACTGCTGCAGCATTGGTTAAATTAACTCCAATTGATATAATTCCAAATCTTTATTACCCAGTTTTGATGGGAGTAAGTGCTATATTCTTCATGGCGCTAAGACCTCATAGTGACGATGTAAAATAAATGAATTAATGTTAAATATTATATTCCCGCATACAAGCAGTATGCGGGTTTTTTATATAGTATTACTTGACAAAATAATAGTATATGATATTGTTATGATATTAAAATAATATCAATAGGAGGAATCGACATGGAAAATTCAAAAAATCTTAACGGCTTTAATGGAACTGAAATTAAAGCTAAAGCAATTAATGGAATGGGTATGTTAATACTAAACATTGTGTTGCTTGTTTGTGCAATAGTTGGATTGATAATATCTATAATAAGCATAGAAAGTGGTGGTCAAGCTAATCCATTGATCTTTATTGGTTCAATTATTTATTTATCAGTGATTACTTGGATAGGTTTTGCTGGACTAAAGATTGTAAAACCTAATGAAGCTTATGTATTTACTATTTTTGGTAAATATTATGGGACTTTAAAAGGGCCAGGATTCTACTTTGTAAATCCTTTTGTTTCTGCTGTCAGAGCTACAGAGGATGAGGTGGTAAATGAAATACCAAAATCAAAAGTAGAGCATGCTACAATGAATGCAAAAACTAGTAAAAAGACAATTTCGCTAAAAGCGATTACCTTAAGTAATGAAAAACAAAAGATAAATGACGAGCTAGGTAATCCAATTGAAATTGGAATTGTAGTAGTTTGGAGAGTGGTAAATACTGCAAAGGCATTGTTTAATGTAGATAACTATCATAGCTATTTATCTATGCAATGTGACTCTGCGCTACGTAATATTGTAAGGCTTTACCCATATGATTCTCCAGAGGAAACAGGGGAAAGATCTCTAAGGGGAAGTAGCCTTGAAGTATCTGATAACCTTAAAATTGCAATTCAAGAAAAGGTAGAAATAGCTGGTATAGAGATCATAGAAGCAAGGATAACTCATTTGGCGTATGCTCCAGAGATAGCGGCGGCAATGCTGCAAAGACAGCAAGCGGCAGCAATAATTGATGCTCGTAAAATGATTGTAGATGGTGCTGTAGGTATGGTGGAAATGGCTCTTGAAAAATTAAGTGAAAATGAAATTGTAAATTTAGATGAGGAAAGAAAAGCTGCGATGGTAAGCAATTTATTAGTAGTTCTTTGTGGTAATAAAGATGCACAACCTATTGTAAATAGTGGCTCACTGTATTAATTATGGAGAATAATAAAAATAAAAAGAAACAAATTCCACTAAGAATATCAGAGGAGTTATACAAAGAACTTGCAGCATGGTCAGAAGATGAGTTTAGATCTATTAATGGTCAAATTGAATACCTTTTATCTGAATGTGTAAAGAAACGAAAAAAGAAATAAGCAAAATGTTAAACACTCGCAATTCTATTAACAATTAGAATTGCGAGTGTTTTAAATTATGGATTTAATAGTGAGATTGTGGGATTTACGTTATATTCCATTACAATTTTATTAAACTCAGTGCGTGCTTTTGAGCTTTTTTCTACATTTAATTTTTTTGTTTTAATAGCTTTAATCATAACATTCTTGGCTGTATGTTCTAGAGAAGTGAACTCTACCATAGATACATTGTATGAAGCTTCTTCCAACTTCAATGCTCTAAGACCGTTAGTTAAAACTTCGGTAAATTTATCTTTGTTTAATCCGTATTTAAGTATAGGATTATTTGTATTACTATCAATTTGTTTAAATAGTTCATGTTGGCAGCAAGGCACTGATAATATGACATTTGTGTTCCATTTGACAGCATTAATTAGTGCGTAGTCTGTTGCGGTGTCACAAGCATGAAGGGTTACGACCATATGACAGGAAGTGTCTTGATATTTAGCAATATCGCCAATTTCAAATATCAGTTCATTGTAACCTAAATTTTGAGCAACACTATTACAAAAGTCAATAACGTCTTTTTTTAAATCAAGACCAACAATTTCAACCTGTCTATTTTGCAAAATTTTTAGGTAGTAGTAAAGTGCAAATGTCAAATATGCTTTGCCACAACCAAAATCAATAATCTTAACTTTTCCAGCTGGTAATGAAGGATAGACATCTGAAACGATTTCGAGAAAGCGATTTATTTGTCTAAACTTACTATAATGCTTTTGATGAACCTTTCCTTGGGAATCCATAACTCCAAGTTTGATTAAGAAATCACAAGGGGAATCGAGGGGAATTATATAGTTTTTTTCTTTGTTATGTAGTGTGGAAGTCTTTTCTTTAGTTGCTTTCTTTTTTATAATTTTGGGGTTTTCAAATTTTGATGCTAGTATTTGGATATCTGATTCTGTTGAAAAGATATTACACTGTTTATAATTTTCTTTTAACTCTGATATTAAGTTTTCAAAGCTTTCTTCTCTACTTAAATTTTTGTGAGTCACTTTGTTTGTTTGATGAAATTCCCATTGAAATTTAAGAGAACCTTTAATATCTATAGGTCTAATTACTATCTTATTTATTTCAATGGATTTCTTGCGTTTGTTTGCAAGCGTAAGTGATATCAGTGTATCGTTTTGGAATAAATCCTTTAATATATTTAACATTTTTTGTATCTCCTTTTGTTATAGTTTAATTGATTATAAGGCAAATGACAATAATGATATATTTATATTTGAATTTGTGTGGTAAAATTATAATATGAAAAGAAATGATAAGAGAAAAATACATAAAAAAAAGAAAACTTTTAAGCGAAGTTTAGTGTTGATTATGATTGTGGGAATATGTATATTTGCCGCAAAAAACTTTATATCTATAACAGTAGAACAAGAAGACATCCCAGTATGGGTAGATCAGCAGCTTATCGTATCAAATACTACTTCCGAAGATAAAAATATTAGACGTGTTAACGATATTGTGATTCACTATGTTGCTAATCCTGGTTCAACAGCAATGGCAAATAGGAATTACTTTGCTAGTACCGGTTCAAATGTTAACGCTCATTTTGTGGTTGGGTTAAGAGGTGAGATAATTCAATGTATGCCTCTATACTTAAAGTCAGCAGCATCAAACAATAGAAATGGCGATACCATATCAATAGAGGTATGTCATCCTGACCAAACGGGTAAATTTAATGAAACTACCTTAAATTCTGTGGTAAAATTAACAGCCTGGTTATGTGATGAGTTTAAGATAAATCGAGACAATGTGATTAGACACGGGGATATTACAGGTAAGAATTGCCCTAAATATTTTATGGAAAATGAATATGCGTGGCAAGATTTTAAAGAAAAAGTTAAAAAATATTAGTTGTAAACAAAAAATAGCTATTATTAAAGCTGTTTTTTTGTTTAATTTGATTAAATA
>JAVWMQ010000058.1:0-4783 GCA_036637375.1 Anaerovoracaceae bacterium | reverse complement strand
TTCAGGTGGCAGTGCGAGTAATCGCGTGAGGGTTCAAGTCCCTTCTCCTGCACCATTTAATAATAATTTTAACTTATTCATCTTTGAAAATGAATCCAATATATAATGTCATTTATTCTCTAATATCGAACTCTTATCGATAATGATTGGTAAATGATTTTTTAATACCATAAATTGTGGATATATATTGCTAACAAAGATTTATTTGAATTGTTGGATATTATATAATTTTAGAAAGCAGTGAGAAGACTGTCAACCTTAAACGCAAAGGAATATAAGCAATTTGAATACGGTGTGGAATTTTGGGATGCTCGTGAACTTTTATCTTTTTTGGACTATGTAAAATGGGCAAACTTTTTTCTCATTACACAAACGTAAGTCAAACTTAATCGAGAACAACCGCTAGCGGCAATCATTATAAAAGAGAATCGAATACTTTATGTGAGTTAATACAGCAATAAGAAAGTTATCAAATATTTGATAACTTTTTTAACGTATTGGCGGTTCTAATTGTAATGTTTTCACTAATCCCTTTACTCGCTGTTTTTTTCCACCAATTAGCCTTAGTATATTTTGTCATATCAAAAGACCAGAAAATAACATTGTTAAAGATGTAGACCTGTTCTATTTCTTTTGTTGGTTCACCAATTTTCTCAGCTATGATTTCAGCGGTAAAATTAGCCATTACAAAAATTACATTATCATAGATTTCTTTGTTGTCGCTGCCCCACCAAGAAGGAGCATTACGAAGGATAGCTTGTAATTTTTCTTGTGAGATAATGAAAACAGGAATATCTAAATTAAATTGTTCTTGGATCATTAACTCGATTTTCTTCGTAAGAATAATCGAATCTTCTTCAATAACTGAAAAAGCAACATTTCCACTATTGAGGTGGGTAAGAACATTGTTAAAACCAAGTTTTATAAATTCTGCTTTTAAATCAGACATAGCTATTTTATTTTTTCCACTTATGTTAATGCCTCTTAATAAGGCAATATATCTTTTCAAGGAAACGACCTCCTTTACAAATAATAATTCATATTTAACGCATGTATTTGTTTCCCCATAAGGCAATTTCATAAAACCCAGGTAGTAATGCTTTTCCACTTTCAGTTAGGGAATATTCTACCCTTGGTGGGATTTCGTTGTATTGGGTACGACTGATAACACCTAAATGCTCCAAATCTCGTAAAGTCGATGTGAGCATTGTGTTTGTGATGTTAGGAATTGCTTTTCTGAAATCACCAAATCTCATGGTAGAGTTTTGAAGTATCGCAAACAACACCTCGATGTTCCATTTACCCTTAAATAGCAACAATGAGCGACAGGCAGGACACTCTGGGCTGGTACACAGTTGTAACAGTTTTTTTGTATAAGTATCAAATTTCTTTTCATCCATAATAATTCTCCTTTAGTATAGTATTTCTTACATAGTAAGTTTAAAATGCGTACTTGTGTCTAAAATATATACATAGTATAATTTAAAAAGTATCGTAATGCAAGCATTATAAGAGAAGAGGTTATCCAATGATTATTTATTTTAGTGGAACCGGGAACAGTCAATTTATCGCCTCTGTTTTGGCAGAGAAAACAAATCAAAGGCTCGTATCTATTAATGAAATTATGAAGGACAATCAACGTTTATCTGTGAAAGATGAGTCTTCCATAACGATTGTTGCTCCCATTTATGCAGGAAGAATTCCTAATGTGGTAACAAACTGTATCGAAAATGCTGATATTCCAAGCAAGACTAAAACGTATTTTGTTTCAACTTGCGGAGACAACATTGGAAATGCAGATCAGTATGCGAAAAAACTTTGTATCAAAAAGAACATTGAATTTTATGGCATGGCGCAAATTCAGATGCCAGATGGATATATTGTAATGTTCACTGCTCCTGATGATGACAAGGCAAAGGAATTGATTGAAGCGGGGAAACAACAAGCTATTGCCCTTGTCCAGTATATTACAAATGAAAAGCCTTTTACAGCTACACAAGGTAAATGGTCGGCGATGTCGCATCTGCTACATCCAGTCTTTTATAAGGCAATTATCAGTGCAAAGCGATTTCATACAAAGTCAGATTGCGTTGGTTGTTCTATCTGTGTAAATGTCTGTCCGCTTAACAATATTAAGCTAGTAGATAGTAGGCCAAAATGGGGTAATGATTGCACACACTGTATGGCATGCATTAGTAATTGTCCAAATCAGAGTATTGAATATGGGAAGAAAACTATTAACAAAAAAAGATATCATGCAAACAAATTTTTATAGAATTTTTGAAAATGATGAAAGAAAGTAAGGAGAAGCTAAAAATGAAATATCAAACAATGTTTTCGCCAATGAAAATTGGAAACTGTGAAATTAAAAACAGAATTGTAATGCCACCAATACATGTAGGCATGGCAAATGTAAATGGAACACCCTCTGAAAAATTCATGGACTATTATGAAGAACGAGCAAAAGGTGGAACAGGCCTTATTATCACAGAAATCACAAGAGTTAATGATACCCACGGAGCAACTACCTTCCGTCAACCAGCGATGTCTCATGATTATCATATCGAACCAATGAAGGAATTTGTAAATCGTATTCACAAACACGATACAAAGTTGTTTGTCCAACTTCATCACCCTGGTCGTCAGAATTTAGGGATTATGGTCAATACGGTTCCACTCAGCATTGGCTGTATAAGAATGGTGCCTGCTTTTGAAAAAATGTTGTTTAAGGTTGCCCCTGTGGTTGGGAAAAAGATGGATGATAACCATTTAACCTTCCGTTCGGTTGCACCTTCCAAGTGTGAGCCAAGTGCTGTTGCCAACAGTTATGTGAGAGCACTTAGGAAAAGAGAAATTAAAAAACTTATTCGCCAGTTTATCGATGCAGCGGTACGCTGTAAAAAAGCCGGTGTGGATGGTGTAGAACTACACAGTGCGCATGGTTATTTAATGCACCAGTTTTTAAGTCCTAATACCAACCATAGAACCGATGAATATGGTGGTAGTTTTGAAAATCGTTTACGTTTTATAAAAGAAATAATCGAAGGGATTCGATTAGAGTGTGGTAAGGACTACCCTTTAATTGTAAGACTTTCTGTAGATGAATGTTATGATAAAATTGGGCAGCCTGATAAAGGTTATGGACTAAAGATGGGCATCCAATATGCTAAAGCAATTGAAGCGATGGGTGTTGATGCACTAGATATTTCCTCTGCTGCTTATGATACTTATAACTACTGGTTGGAGCCGACTAGTTTTGATTGTGGATGGCGCGCTTATATGGCAGAAGCAGTAAAGAAAGAGGTTTCTGTTCCAATCATTGCTGCTAACCTGATTCGAAGTCCTGAACAAGCGGAGCAACAATTAAATGATGGAATTCAGGATTTTGTTGCACTTGGTCGTCCACAGTTAGCAGATCCTCATTGGGCTAATAAAATTGCTAATGGTAACCAAGATGAAGTGAAACGTTGTATTTGCTGTTTGCACTGTATGGAGTCGATGCTTGCCGGTGCGTATTTAGGTGAAAATGCTCATTGTGCGCTAAATCCGGCGGTGGGACGTGAAAGAGAATTAAATACGCTACCTAAAGATGGAAACGGTAGAACAGTTGTGATTGTTGGTGGAGGTGTAGCAGGACTTACAGCTGCAGAAATGTTGGGAAGACGTGGATTTAAGGTAGTCGTATTAGAAAAAGAAAAAGAACTAGGTGGTCAAATTCAACTTGCAAACAAACCTCCTAAGAAGGAAAAACTTGGTTGGTGCGTAAAGGACATGGCTGTAAATGCGAAAAAATATGGTGCAGAAATTATAACTGGAATTGATGCCGATGAAAAGGTAATATCTTCTTATCAGCCTTATGCAGTAATAATCGCAACCGGTGCATTAGCACTTAAACCAAAGTCAATTGAAGGTGTTAGTGGTGATAATGTATACACTACAACCGATATTTTGTCAGGCAAAGTGAAGCTTACTCATCAAAAAATTGCGGTAATTGGAAGTGGACTGACTGGTATTGAAACAGCCGAATTATTGATAGAACAAAACAATCAACTTACTGTTGTTGAAATGGCAAAAGAAATTGCCCCTACGGCATGGTTCCAGCATAAGATTGATATTTTACCTAAGTTAGAAGCAGCAGAAACAAAATTTATCACATCAGCAAAACTATGCTCGATTGAAAGTGATAGCATTACTCTAGAAGATGTAGCATCTGGTAAAAAGAGTGTTCATAACTTTGATTCAGTAGTACTTTCGCTTGGTTCTCGCCCAGAAAATCAACTTTATGAAAAACTTAAATCAGACTTAAAGAATATATATGTAATAGGCGATGCGAAAAAGGTTGGCAATATTGCTTCCGCAACCGCAGAGGCATATCGAGTAGCAACTCAAGAAATCAAATAAATGCTTTTTCGATTGTTAAATAAAAAAGTTATGGACTCCTTTGTTTAGGAAGTTTCCATAACTTTTTTTGCTATTAATTATTGAATCATTTCTTTAGTTTATTTAACTTATTTCTTGAAAGGAGGAGTTCCTTCTGCATTTCCTACAATTGCTTCAATTTGAACCAAAGCATTGTTTGGTAATGTATTTGTGCCTACAATTCTTCTTGCAGGAACATTACTAGCAAAGAAAGTTTTATAAACTTCATCTAATGCACTTGTGTCTTCTAAGTTAGTAAGATAAACATTGATTTTCACAACATCACTTATAACATGATCAACACTTTCAATAATTGCTTTAATGTTATTCAAACATTGTTCAACTTGTGCTTTAATACCAACTA
>JAVWMQ010000057.1:0-4974 GCA_036637375.1 Anaerovoracaceae bacterium | reverse complement strand
ACATTCACACGTTTGCGAACGTTTGTTTGTCAAGTTTTGGGGTATATGGTATAATGTAAAAAAGGTAAATTAGTGAGAGGAGTAATTATGGATCATTTTGTATTGAAGTCGGATTTTAATATGATGGGAGACCAACCTGAGGCGGTGGAGAGATTAGTTGAGGGTATAAAATCGGGTAAGCGAAGCCAAACTCTTAGGGGAGTAACTGGTTCTGGTAAGACTTTTACAATGGCGAATATTATACAGCAAGTAAATAAACCAACTCTAATTATCTCACATAACAAAACCTTAGCGGCTCAGCTTCATGGTGAGTTTAAGGAATTTTTTAGCGATAATGCAGTAGAGTATTTCGTTAGTTACTATGATTATTATCAACCAGAGGCATATGTTGCTTCAACAGATACATATATAGAGAAGGACTCAGATATAAATGCAGAAATAGAGAAACTAAGGCATTCAGCAACAGCAGCACTTGCTGAGCGTAGAGATGTAATTATTGTTGCCAGCGTTTCATGTATTTACGGTCTTGGTAGTCCTATGGATTATGAAAACCAAGTTTTGTCCCTAAGGCCTGGAATGGAAAAGGATAGGCAAGATTTGTTGCGCAAACTTGTAGACATCCAATACGGTAGAAATGATATCGGATTTGAGAGAGGAACTTTTCGTGTTAGGGGAGATACTATTGATGTTTTCCCAATTGGTGGGGAGAGTGCTATTAGAATTGAAATGTTTGGAGATGAAATCGAGAGCTTAAAGGAATTAAATCCTATAACAGGAGAGATACTTGGAATTAGAAATCACGTTAGTATTTTTCCAGCATCTCACTATGTAACAAGTCCGGAAAAAATGGAAAAAGCAATTATAGCAATCCAAGAAGAATTAGACGAAAGACTGGAATATTTCAATGATAGAGGACAGCTATTAGAGGCCCAAAGAATAGAGCAGAGAACAAGATACGACTTAGAGCTTTTGCGTGAAGTCGGTAGATGCAAGGGAATTGAAAATTATTCAAGACATCTAAATGGGCTAGAAGAAGGAGTTAGACCATATACTTTAATTGACTATTTTCCTGATGATTTCCTAATCATTGTAGATGAATCCCATGTTATGTTGCCCCAGCTAAGAGCAATGTATGCAGGGGATAGATCGAGAAAAGGAAATCTAGTAGACTATGGATTCAGATTGCCATCGGCACTTGATAATAGACCACTTAAATTTGAAGAATTTAATGATTTGTACCAAAATATTATATATGTCAGTGCAACGCCTGCTGAATATGAGAGAACTCAAAGCGGGGGAATTAGTGCTGAGCAAATTATTCGACCAACAGGTCTTCTTGATCCTGAAATATCTGTAGTCAAAACAGAAGGGCAGATAGACCACTTAATTGAGGAAATAAACAAAGAAATACAAAAAGAAAACAAGGTGCTAATAACCACCTTAACAAAAAAAATGTCGGAAAATTTAACTGACTACCTAAAGAATGTTGGAATTAAGGTAAGGTACTTGCACTCGGAAGTGGAAACATTAGAACGCCTTGAAATAATAAGGGATTTAAGACTAGGAGTTTTTGATGTTTTGGTCGGTATTAACCTACTAAGAGAAGGACTTGATATACCAGAAGTAACACTTGTTGCAATTTTAGATGCAGATAAACAAGGGTTTTTGCGTACAGAAACTTCATTAATTCAGACTATTGGTAGAGCTGCTAGAAATGCTGAGGGTAGGGTAATAATGTATGCCGATTCTATTAGTCCAGCTATGAAAGCTGCAATTGATGAAACAAAAAGACGTAGAGAAATACAACATCAATTTAATGTAGAGCACAATATCGTTCCAACTACTATTAAGAAGGACGTGAGGGCTGTAATTGAGGCTACTAAACCAGCTGAGGTTGATGAAAAGCTAAGGGGCAAACATGCCTTAGAAATGACTAAACAAGAATTAAAAGATTATATAAAGGCACTTGAAAAAGAAATGAAAGAAGCTGCTGCAAATCTTCAGTTTGAAAGAGCGGCAGCACTTAGAGATCAAGTGTTTGAATACAAAACGAGGTTATAAAATGGCGAAAGATATAGTAATAAAGGGTGCAAAGGAGAACAATCTCAAGAATGTAAACCTAACAATACCAAGAGATAAATTTGTGGTACTTACAGGGCTATCTGGCTCTGGCAAAAGTTCACTGGCATTTGATACAATTTATGCAGAAGGGCAAAGACGATATGTAGAAAGTTTATCAGCTTATGCAAGACAGTTTCTGGGGCAGATGGAAAAACCAAATGTAGAAAGTATTGAGGGATTAAGTCCAGCAATTTCAATAGATCAAAAAACTACAAGTAAAAACCCAAGATCAACAGTAGGTACAGTAACAGAAATTTACGATTACCTTAGATTGCTTTATGCTAGAGTTGGAGTTCCACATTGTCCGATTTGTGGTAGAGAAATTTCAAGTCAATCAGTGGATCAGATTGTAGATTCAATAATGAACTTTGGAGAGGGTGCAAAGATAACTATGTTGGCACCAGTTATTAGAGGACGTAAGGGTACTCATGAAAAAATCATTGAGCGAATCAAAAAGGAAGGATTTACTAGAGTTAGAGTAGATGGAGAAATGTTTCTACTAGAAGAGGACGATATTGTTCTTGAAAAAAACAATAAGCATACAATAGAAATTGTAATAGATAGAATTATTGTAAAGGAAGGCTCACAAAGTAGAATTGCTGAGGCATGTGACCTTGCAATTAAACATGGAGATGGGTTAATAATTGCAAACATAAATGCTAATGGTAATAATGAAGATCATAGCTTTAGCACTAAGCTAGCATGCCCCGAGCATGGAGTTAGCATAGAAGAAATGGAACCTAGAATGTTTTCCTTTAACAGCCCTTTTGGTGCGTGTCCAGACTGTAAGGGTCTTGGATTTAAGGAAAAAATTGATCCAGAACTTTTAATTAATGATGAGAATTTAAGCATATTAGATGGTTGCATGAAAAATGTTATGGCATCAATTGCCGAGGATACTTATTGGGGGCAGATGATTGGAGCATTGGCAAAAGCACACAAGACATCTCTAGATATTCCTTACAAAGATATGCCAAAGAAATTCAAACAAGAATTACTTTATGGTACAGGGGACAAGCCTTTGAAATATACGTATATTAGTAGAAGTAAAGGTACAGAAAGCAAGATGAACCACCCTTTTGAAGGAATAATTCCAAATTTTGAACGAAGGTATATTGAGACTACGTCTGACTTCATGAAAGATAACATGAAGAAATTCATGAGTACAATTCCATGTGAAACTTGTAATGGCAAAAGGTTAAAGGACATAGTTCTGGCAGTTACTGTTGGTGGAATCAATATTTACGATGTGTGTGAAATGTCAATCTTAGAAGCAAAAGATTTTTTTGCTTCCTTAGAATTAGGCAAAAAAGAACTTGCCATTGCAGAACAAATTTTAAAGGAAATAAATGGCAGATTAGAGTTCTTAATAGAGGTTGGACTTGACTATTTAACTTTATCAAGATCATCTGGTACATTATCTGGAGGGGAATCCCAAAGAATTAGGCTTGCAACACAAATTGGATCAAGTCTAGTTGGCGTACTTTATATTCTTGATGAACCGAGTATAGGGCTTCACCAAAAGGATAATAGTAAACTTCTTGAGGCGCTTAGAAACCTAACTGATATAGGGAATACTCTTGTAGTGGTTGAACATGATGAGGACACTATGTATGCCGCAGATCACATTGTAGATGTAGGGCCTTTGGCAGGTAGACTAGGCGGTGAGATTGTTGCACAAGGAAATGTTGAAGAAATTAAAGCAAACAAAGATTCAATAACTGGTCAGTATCTTAGTGGGGCATTGAGAATTGAAGTTCCTAAAACGAGGAGAGAGGGGAACGGGGAATTTATAAATATTATTGGTGCGAGAGAAAACAACCTAAAGAATATTGATGTTTCAATCCCTCTTGGGCTTATGACTTGTGTAACCGGTGTTTCAGGATCAGGCAAAAGCAGCCTTATAAACGAAATATTATACAAAAAATTAAGTCATATTTTGAATAAAGCCCATGTTAAACCAGGGAGACACACAGAAATTACAGGAATTGAAAATATAGATAAAATTGTAGATATTAATCAATCACCAATTGGAAGAACGCCAAGATCAAATCCAGCGACATATACAGGAATGTTTGGCCCTATTAGGGACTTATTTGCAAGTTTACCTGAATCAAAAATGAGAGGATATGAAAAGGGGAGATTTAGTTTCAATGTTAAAGGTGGCCGATGTGAGGCGTGCAAAGGTGATGGAATAATTAAAATTGAAATGCACTTCTTGCCAGATGTTTACGTTCCATGTGATGTATGTAAAGGCAAAAGATATAGTAGAGAAACTTTGGAAGTTAAATACAAAGGCAAGAATATATTTGAAGTGCTAGATATGACAGTTACTGAAGCACTTGAATTTTTTGAAAATATACCTTCAATTGCAAGACATCTTGAAACTCTTGAACAAGTTGGTCTTGGCTACATCAAGCTAGGTCAGCCATCAACCCAGCTTTCTGGAGGAGAGGCTCAAAGAATTAAGCTTGCAACAGAATTAGCAAAAAGAAGCACAGGTAAAACTATTTACATTTTAGATGAACCAACAACAGGGTTACATTTTGCAGATGTAGACAAGCTGCTTCATGTTCTTGATAAACTTGCCGATGCAGGCAATACAGTAGTTGTAATAGAGCATAATCTTGATGTAATTAAACGTGCCGACCATATAATAGATATTGGGCCAGACGGAGGCTTTAGAGGTGGCACTGTAATTGCAAAAGGAACTCCAGAGGAAGTAGCAAAGGTTAAAGAGTCCTATACAGGACATTATTTAAAAAAGATATTAGACAAAGACCAATAGCTTAAATCCTTATGAACCATTGCAAAGACTTATTTTACGTTGACCAAAAGCTGAGAGACGTGTAT
>JAVWMQ010000056.1:0-5016 GCA_036637375.1 Anaerovoracaceae bacterium | reverse complement strand
AAAAAATGCAGATTATTTGATTCTACAATGGACTATATTTCTGTTAAAATACGTATATTTGATGAAGAAAAAAATGTATTTTTGAATCTAATTTAGTTTACAATTACGTATTTATAGCTTCTTGCTTATGTAAGATATTATTTAACTTCTTTATCGTGTGGTTTTGTGATATCATTATGGTAATAAATATGAAAGTGTCTTAAACATTATTTGCATAGAGTTAGTATGAGCTTTTATATTTACAAAAGTATAAGGAATATAAGGTGAGGAGGGATTTCTAATGTTAGAGAAACAAAATTTAAACGTTCGTAGTTTGTTTAGCAGTGGTGAAATGGCTTTTGGCAAATGGAGATGGTGGATCATCCCAATTTGTTTTGTATTGTCCGTTGTATTTACAATGTTTTTTACCCAGTTACTAGGACAAAGTGTTTTTAGATCTATTTCTCAAGTTCTTGGATACTTTGTGGCTGCACTTGTATCCGTTGGGATTTTTAGCCTGATAAAAAGGCAAAGCTGTTTTGATGGGTTTTCGTTCTTAGGTCAAAAACCTGTTTTTTACAACATTTTCATGGGGATTGTCACTGGCGTGTTGATAATTTACACTACAAGGGGAGTGGAATTTATTTTGAAAAATAATGACACTGGGACTAATTCATTGATAGAAATGAAGTATGGAAGTGACATGGCAAATACGTTGGTGCTTACATTTTTGATTACTGTTTTAGCACCATTTGCAGAGGAAATGTTTTTTAGAGCTATATTATTTAGATCATTGAGAGATTCGTTAGGTACCTTAGCAAAAAAAAGTAAAAAGTTGGCGATGTTTGCAGAAGTTCTTGCTTTTGCTCTTGCAGCTTCAATCTTTATAAGTGCTCATATGACAGAAAAATCTACAATTTTTACAGCTTTATTATATGTACCTATGGCGTGTCTATTTTTGTTAGTGTATAGATATACAGGAAGCCTTTTGGCGGCAATTACTGCTCATGCAGTAAATAATTCAAATGCAATGACAACCTCAATTTTGGATATTAACAAAAATCCAGCCTATGATAATGTTTCGGTAGGATATATTGGAGCATCAATACTTGGAGGATTCATTGCTATTGCAGTAGGTTATTTACTAGGTAAGTTGTTTGATAAAAAGACGTATAATTAAATATAAAAGAGAAATTTAAAGAGTTTAGAGTTATAGTGGAGAAAAAATGTTATCGAAGTTTAGTGTTAAAAAACCATTTACAATAATGGTTGCAGTCGTGTTAATTATAGTATTTGGTTTTGTTTCTTTTACAAGAATGACACCCGATTTGTTTCCTAAAATTGATTTACCATTTGTAATGGTAATGACATCATATCCAGGTGCATCATCGGAGGAAATTGAAAAATCTATTTCAGAGCCATTAGAAGAGCAATTGGCGTCTTTGGGCAATTTGAAAAATGTGAATTCTCAATCTCAAAAGGGTATATCGATGATTTTTTTGGAATTCAATGAGGATGCCAACTTAGATGTTGTATCAGTTGATATTAGGGACAAAATCGATTTTGTAAAAGATTCTTTTACTGATGGCATAATGGCACCAATAATTTTTAAGATGAATCCAGAAATGATGCCAGTTGTAGTATCGTCTGTATCAAAAGAAAATTCAAATTTAATTGAAACATCAACAATAGTGGAGGAAGAACTTCAGAGGAAACTAGAAGGTATTGATGGTGTTGCAAAGGTATCTACTTCTGGACTTGTAGATAATAAAATCCACGTAAGATTAAATCAAAAAAAGATTGACAAAATTAATCAAAAAATTAATAGTCAAGTAAACTCTCAAATTAATGTAGGCAAAGGTCAAATCAACAATGGTATTGCCCAGGTAAATCAAGGTGTAAATGGTATAAACAATGGAAAAAATCAAATAACTGCAAGCCAAAAAAAATTAGCTGAACAAAGTGAAACTATTAAAAGTGTACTTGCAACGTTATTTGATGTATACAAGGAAAAAGAAAAGCTTGAGTATGCAAACAACAGAATAAAAATGGAAATTGCATCAAAGAATCCAGGTTTAACAAATGCACAAATCGAAGGCGTTGCAATGAAAAATGGAACATATGCAGGAAATGTTGTTGCAATTGTTTCAATGGAAAGAAATTTAACTGGAATCAAGAAAGGTTTATATCCTATTAAAGATCAGCTCATGGAAATGGGTATACATGTTGATAAATTAAATTCAACAAAAAATGTTAGTGATGCTCAAAGAAGATTTAATATATTTGTGGCTACAACAAATGCAAATTTAGCAAATAGCATGGCGGAACTAACGGGCAGTGGAGCTTTATTGCAGGCTTCAAAAATGCAACTTGAAGCCCAGCTAGGTAGCCTTAAAAATCAAACGCAAGGCGGAAGCAAAGGTGATTTTGCAAACAGTATATCAGTTGATACTATTTCACAGTTAATTACGGCTCAGAACTTTGAAATGCCGGCTGGAATGGTATCAGAAGATGGAAATGACATATTAGTTACTGTTGGAAATAAAATGTCTAAGGTTGCTGATGTGTCTGACTTGGTAATTATGAACCTTGGTATTAAAGGGATTGCCCCTATCAAATTAAGTGATGTTGCTGATGTATCATATTTAAATAATGGAGATGAAACATACTCAAAAGTCAATGGCAAAGATGGTGTTTTGATTTCTTTTAGTAAACAATCTAATTTTGCTACGGCAACAGTTTCAGATAATATAAATAAAAAACTAAATGAGCTTGAAAAAGAATATGATGGTTTGAAATTCAATATACTTTCAGATCAAGGTGATTATATTCACTTGGCGATTAGCTCAGTTATTAATAATTTGATTATGGGTGGAATTTTATCAATATTAATTCTGTTCCTGTTTTTGAGAGATATTAAACCGACATTTATTACTGCGTGTAGTATTCCTATAAGTGTCACATTTGCAATAGCCCTTATGTACTTTTCAGGTGTGACGATTAATATGATTTCGCTTGCAGGCCTAGCTGTTGGAGTTGGTATGCTAGTGGATAATTCAATTGTGGTAATAGAAAATATTTATAGACTTAGAATGTCTGGATATACAAAAGTTAAGGCCGCTATTTTGGGAGCCAAACAGGTTGCAGGGGCGATAACTGCATCAACATTAACTACTATTTGTGTGTTTGTACCAATTGTATTTGCCGATGGAATAACAAAAACGATTTTTACTGATATGGCATTAACAGTAACTTATTCATTACTTGCTAGCTTGTTTATTGCATTGACTTTGGTACCTGTTTTGGGAAGTACAATTTTAAATACCACAAAAGATAATACTATATTATCAATGAATAGTAAGTTTATTTTGAAGTATAAAAAAGTTGTTGCAAGCGCTCTAAATCACAGGATAGTAGTGTTGATTGTTGCTGTTTTGCTGTTGATTTCTTCAGTGGCAATATGTATTTACAAAGGGTTTGAATTTGTGCCAAGCATGGCTACAAAAGAAATCTCTGCGACAATAACCTTGCCAAAGAATAGTGATATAAAAGAAATGAAAAAAGTTTGTGATACAATCTTAGAAGATTTATACGACAATGAAGTTGTTGATACTGCAGGAGTAATGCTAGATAGCGGTATGGCTGGAATGATGGGAATATCAATGGGACAAAGCTCAGAATCTGCGACAATTTATGTGTTACTTAAAGAAGATTTTATAAGCGAAGGAAAGAAGATTTCAAATAAGATTATTGAAGAAGGAGAAAGCCAAGGTTGCAAAGTCAAAGTTAATAGCGATATGAATATGATGGCGGCAACAGGGGGAATGGGAATCAGTTTAAATGTGTATAGTGATGACCTTGATGACTTGAGAGTTAGTGCACAAAAAATTGAAAATGAACTAAACAAGATTAATGGTATTTATGACGTTTCTAAAACTAGCAATAATACAAGTGAAGAAATAAAGATTGTAGTTGATAAGGAAAAGGCTATGAAATACGGACTTACAACAGCTCAAGTTTATATGGAGGTATCTGAGAAGATTTCCAAAGAAAAGACTGCGAGTCAAATTAATTATGAAGGTAGTAAACGAAATATTGTTGTAACTTCTAAAGAAGATGGCACAATGAAAAAATCAGAACTTATGAATATGAAAATAAGAAGTGCTGACGGTAAATCTATTAAGCTTACAGATATAACAAAGATAAGCAAAGATGAAAGCTTAAATAAAATTACTAGAGTAAATCAAAAACGAACAATAACAGTATCGGGTCTTGTTGAGAGCAAATATAACATTACAAAACAAACAGATATAGCAAAAAAATCAATTCAAAAAATTGATTTGCCAAAGGGTGTTGAGGTAGAATTTAAAGGGGAAGATGAGGCGATTGTAGATGCAATGGAACAATTAGTTAAAATGCTGCTTCTGGGAATTCTTATGATATATCTTGTTATGGTGGCACAGTTCCAGTCTTTATTATCACCGTTTATAGTAATGCTTACGGTTCCACTTGCAATAACTGGTGCAATGTTTGCACTAATAATATCGGGATTAAGCCTTAGCGTGGTTTCAATGATAGGGATTATAATGTTGATGGGCATTATTGTAAATAATGCTATAGTTTTAATCGATTACATAAATCAATTAAGACGAAATGGCATGGAAAAAATAGAAGCAATTATTGAAGCAGGGGCCGTAAGGTTACGACCAGTACTTATGACTACAATTACAACAGTACTGGGTTTAGCACCTATGGCTATTGGTTTTGGAACGGGATCAGAGATGATGCAGCCTGTAGCAGTTGTTTGTATAGGTGGCTTGCTATATGGTACTTTAATGACATTGGTAGTAATTCCCATTATGTATGATGCACTAAATAGAAAAAAATTATATAATATTTCTCAAGAAGAGTTGACGATTGACGAAGAATAATATATAATATCGTCATTGTGCCGGCGTGATGGAATTGGCAGACGTGCGGGATTCAAAATCCCGTGGTGGCAACACCGTATGGGTTCGACCCCCATCGCCGGCACCA
>JAVWMQ010000055.1:0-5302 GCA_036637375.1 Anaerovoracaceae bacterium | reverse complement strand
GTAGCTTTGCATATAATATCAATATTATTATCATTTAGTTTATCTGTGTCTTGTCCATTTAGTAATATATTTGCGATTTGTTCTGGTGTGTATTTTGCTGAATAAATAAATTCTTCATGTCTTCCCATGAGTTTTCTCTCTTTCTTTCTACATGGACATCATGTCCATGTAATTATTTTTCAAAACTATATTCATTAATTGATGCATTCATTGCACAATCTACCTGCTGCATCAGTCCTTTTACATCTCCTAATTCATTAAATCTTATATTTTCAATATTTGGTGCTTCTATAATAAAAGATGATTCTTCTTGCACATATTGCACAATAAAATCATCTTTATCATAAATTTGAGTTAATTCAAATTCTATCATCTTAGCTTCCATATTTTTAAAGTCTAAACTTCTTAAAGAGATAATATGACTCGGTTCATCTTTTTTTAACTCGTATAATGCTTTAGCACAATCGCATATATTTGATTGACTAATAAACTCACTTTCTTTATCTAACATATTCATATAATTGTTTATTTGATGATTGCTATAGTTTCCTCGTTCTTTTATACGTTTAATATCATCCCTATTTAATTCGAAGTAATTTGTTTTTAAAATAGGAAACATATAATTTAAATTCACGACTGCTTTACACGTATTTTTATTAATCCAAACTTTATGGAAATCTAAATGATCATGTATTGCACTATGCCTCGGTTTATAGGATGATAATTGTGTTACATAACTTATATCATCATTTAAATCAAATAAAACAAAAAATGGCTTTATATGTCCAATACCATAATCCATATATGGAATTCGAGCATCTCCATTATTTCGCATATAATCTAAGTAGTTTTCATCTATACTAATCAAATTCATTTACTTGCCACTAAAAAAAGTGGCTTTCACCACTTTTCTGCAACTTTTTACGAGCGTTGCCACTACCTATATTGCAACTTTTTATGAGTGTTGCCACTACCTATATTGCAACTTTTAAAGAGGTTGCCACTTCCTCTAGATAATAACATATTGAATAATTACTTTCAAGAGTTTATTAATTTTTTATCGGTAATTTTGGATTGTCAAAGTCCATATAAAGTCTTGGATTTTTTGCTTGTCCGTTTGTATAAAATCCTAAATGTAAGTGACATGCAGTAGACAATCCTGTGGATCCCACATATCCAACAAAATCTCCTTTTTTGATTTTAGTACCTACTGGATAGGGAAAAGGATCTCTTAAATGTAAATACCATTGTTCTATCGTACCTTGAGATATAATTCCATAATTTGCACCTGACATATTGCCGTTTACATCACTCTGACGCAATGTTCCATCCATCACAGCATAAATAGGCATTCCACAAGCTTCATTGCCCCCAAAGGCTAAATCGATGGCATCATGAAGGTTATAACTTGGAAGTCCATCAAGACCTGGTAAATACCTCCAGCCATATTCAGATGTAACAACTGCTTTTTTTGTAAAAGGATAAAGGTAGTCATCTTTATTTATACTTCCTACATGTTCTGGATCCATAGGATCATATACACCATAATCCAAAAATTCCTCTATGTATCCAGCTATTGTGGTTGTTGATATTTTTTTAAAGTTTTCATTAAAAGGGGAAATACTTCTTAAATCATCAATATACTTATTTAGATCCTTTACTTCTTTACCATCCTGGGCAAATTCGATTTGTTTTTCAATTACATCTTTATTTGGGTCTTCATTGCCAGATAAAATATTAGGTATTAATAAATATGCTAATGGTATTTTTACATCGACATCTTTTAAATATGCTTGATACTTTGTAACAATTTCTTTTCCTTCTTTACTATCTAAAAATTGATATATTAAATCAATAGCCTCATTAGGGGTTTCATCTCCAAAAACGAAGTCACCAATTTTATTAAATAAATCACCAACAAGAACCACTGGTGCAGCAATCACTGCACCAGCTAACAAAACAGGAATCGTAAATAAACCTAGCGTTAAAAATATAGGCATTAATACAAGTATTATTTTTTTCTTAACCTCCAACTTTAGCATTTGCAGGATCCATTTCTTCACGTTCTTTTTCGGTTGCTAATACGGATATGGTCATATGACGATCTCCACAAACAAAAAGTGCATCTCCTTGTAAGAACGTTTCAATTACTTCTTTTTCACTTTCATTTAGAGTAATCAATTGATCTAATGATTTTATAGCATCCTTTGTTAGCTTTTTAATAATTTTATAACTTGCATTATTAAAGATAGCTTTGCCATGAACTGCAATACCTGCAGATGCCATATCTTGAGGCTCCTGTGTACCAAAAACGGCAACATTATTATATTTACGACTCCGTCTAAATAAGATTGCTTCTTGTTCTGCAGATTGACCTTCTAATATTGTCATGTGTCCTTCATCAGTAATAGAAGCACTATCTATACTTTCATCTAAACAGATTGCACTAACATATTTATCCATTAAATAATTTAGTGAGTTTCTTAATTCTTTCGATTTGCTAAATAATATTTTTGTTCCAAAAGATAATATATTTCGACCTTCAAGATTTTTTGATATTGTGGTATGTCCATCAAAATAATATTTATGTTCAATTGTCATTGGCTTCAACATACTTTGTAGTTTTCCATATATATCAAACAGTTTTTGATTATTGTTGCTCTTTGCTTCTTCCATCCTTTCCATTAATAATTTCATAAAATCACTTAGTACAGGATATTCATCTGTATTTATATTTTTAAAATTAGTTTGGAAGTTAATATTGAATCTATTGTACAAAGATACAATCAACTCACTGCAGACATCTAAGCAATCATCACTAATATTAGGTTTATATAATCGAATAAGATTTTTAAATTCATCAATTACGTTGTAAATTGCTAATTCGGCATCCCAAACATTAACATTTCCATCGTCTTCTTCTTCGTCAACTGAAATAGGTTTTAGATCAAAAATATTGATTTGATTACCTTTTTTTCCCCACTCAATGTAAGTTCCCTTATATTTCTTTGTGATATATTTATTCTTGTTTTCAGGATCTCGCCAAAGTACAAACTTTTTTTCTCTAATCATATGGCGGATAATTAAATTCATATCCGTTGTTTTTCCACTACCACTAGTTCCAACAACTACAATGTTCGCATTCATTCTTGCTGTTAATTTCGCTACTTTAGGATTTGTATTGTAAAACATTGGATCCCACAGAATAATTCCATTATTGTTTTTTTCTCGTGCAAATATAAACCCTTTATCATCTTTTAAAGTTTGAAAACAATATGGCCACATGCCTGCTACGCCATTTGTTGTAATTGGTACACCTATGTTATCTTCCATAACTTTAGGCATTTTAGAGTCAATAAACAAGGGATTTACAAGCTTTAATATATGCATTTGCTGAATCGACAATGTTTCTGTTTTAAATCCACCAACAGCTAACCGATTTTTTAGATCTCTTGCTTCAGATATTAAGTCCTCTCTATTGTCAGAGGATATTGAAAACATCATTGTAACATTTAGAGTTCTATCATTGTTATTAAGTGTATCAGAAATATATTGTTGCAGTGAAAGTAATTCTCTTTCTAAACGTTGCTTTTCTTGTTCGTCAGTAGTTCTTTTATACAATGAGTCTTTTTCCTTAAATTCTTTGTTTAGTGGTTTACTGATGTCCATTTTAACAATATCAGTTGTTAAAAAAACTTTTATATTAGGATTACTAGTATAATAGCTTAACATTCCTAAACCGAACTCTTTTGGAAACTGTACAACAAGTAAATTTTTTGTAAAACGTTCTCCTAACAAATATTGATTTTTTTCAATTTTTAAATTTGTAGGTGCCATACGACTTCGCTCTCTCAACCCCATTTACTTTACACCTTCTTTCTCTAAATCAAAGATACCTCTAGAAAAGTAGTAATCATTTACAATTTGGTTTTCAAAAGAATAAGCGATATAATTTTCCCAATCTAGCCGATTTAATGGTTTAAAGCTAAACTGTGCACGATTAAATTCATACTCTAATTGATATATTGCTTTTTCGAATTTCTCACCTGGTTTACCTTTTATAATAATAAAAAATTCTAATTCACGATAGTTATTTGCAAAACCAAGTGCTTTTTCTATATCATCTTCAATCATCTGTTGTATTACCACATCATCCTCATAATCTAATTGTCTGAACAATCTACTCAAATGACTATCTAAATTCACAGGATTGAATACAAATCCATGATAAATTTTACTTTTGATACTGTTCAAGCACATACGCAATTGTTGAATGCGGTATAGTTGTTCTCCAGGTGTATCTAAAAATATGTCATGAGGATCTAGTTTAATTCCTCTTAACTCTCTTATTTGTTTATCTTTTTTTAGGATAACACTCTTAGAATCAATAGAATCTATATCAATCCAATCGAGTGTTGTTGCCATTTTTTTACGATTCTTTTTTACTTCCTTTACTCTTTTTTTCTCTATTTTTTTATCACTCTTCTTCATTATTATCATCATCATCCTCTCTATGTTCAAATTGATATATGCCAGCCCAATAATAGTTTTTTTCTGATTTCAAATATTTTATTGCAAATTTTATATACTCAAGAAAGTTGAAAAAGATAGGTAAGTTAGAAGTAAGTAGTAAGCTTAATCCACCTGGTACTAACAAAAGAATAATAATAGGTATATTTATTTGCTGCGCATTTGTAACATAAAATATTATTGCGAAAAGTGTGAAAGTGAAAGAACCAGCTATCAATATAATATCGCCTATTCTAAATCTACGTAAAACGTACTTTCCCATCTTAAAGTTGTTTGGTGTTCTAAATTTCATCTTATTCTTCCTTCTTTCGTGTTAGATCAGAAAATGATTGTGCTGCTCTGATTGGTCGGCTTTTATTTAAACGATTTATTGATGCCTGATAAGTATGTGCTGATGTATTTGATACAAATCGTGCTGCAACTCCTTTAAAGCCATCTGCGTTATTTGCCTTGTTAGCAAAACGTGTAGAAAAACTATCATTGTTGGATGTATCTATATGATTGTTTATATCATTCGTTTTCCCATTGTTTTGAAATGTGCCAGAATTTGATGTTTCATTAAATCTTCCACCTTCATATAGATTTTGTCCTGACTCTCCACTACTCGTTCTTGCGTTTTCTTCACTAAATCCACTAGTGCTAAATGTTCCTGACTCACCACTGCTAGCTCTTCTGTTATCTTCACTAAATCCACTAGCGCTAAATGTTCCTGATTCTCCACTGCTAGCTCTTCTGTTATCTTCACTAAATCCACTAGCGCTAAATGTTCCTG
>JAVWMQ010000054.1:0-6433 GCA_036637375.1 Anaerovoracaceae bacterium | reverse complement strand
CCTTAACAAGTAATTTTCTTTATTGCTTTTTTGTAAACGTTTTTTGCAAGATGTATTCATCTTTGTGTGGATTGCAATTCTCATTTGAATAATTGCTCAAAAGCTTTGTTTGTTCATAGAAATACAATCTCCTACAGATTAAATCGTATAAAAATGCTTACAGGTATAGATTTCGCACGTTTCCCTGCGTCTTATGATTTCTATTTAGCTTCTGCCTTGTGGAAGTTGCAAAATAGGTAAATTGATTATAAATATGAAATGCACAATTCATTTAGGTCATTGACACTAACAACTTCATATGATATAACTAAACCGAATAGTTTTTAAAAAACATTCGGTTTTTATTTATGGAGGAATTAAAATATGAATAAAATAGATAAATTCTTTGTGAGAGAAAAAGTAGGTGCAATTATTGTAGACAAAAACGGATCTGTTACTGGCATTCGCCCAATGGTAACAGCTTTTTATGATGCAGGAATTCGCAATATTTTAGTTGTAACCACTAAAAAGAATCATATAGAAATGGAAAAACATTTAGCCAAAATGGGTGTCACCTGTCTTTGGGAAAACTTAACTAACGAGGATCAGTTATTTAACTTCTTTAAAGTTGGGTTTAATTATTTAAAAGATATGTGTGATCTAGTTTTTGTAACGCCAATGGACTCACCTATTTTCTTGCCCGAAACTTTAGAAGACATGATTGCTTCAGGGGCTAAAATTTGCAACCCATTTAACAAAGGTCAAATTTTTCATCCACTTCTTATTCACAAAGATGTTATTGAAAATATACTGGATTTTGACGGTGACTATGGTCTTAAAGGAGCAATTGATTCCTCTGGTTTTCCAAGGGCATACATCGAAACTGCAAAAGAACCTAACCACTTCAATGAATCCAAATTTAAACCTTCCTTGAGAATTAGACTTACAGGAGAAAACCATTTTTTTGGACCAGGAACGGAACAGTTGCTTAAACTGATTGACAAAAATAAATCCGTAAGAATTGCCTGCATGAGAATGGGAATTTCATATAGCAAAGGGCTCAAAATGATAAAGATTGCTGAGAACGAAACTAGAATGACTATAGTAAAGCGTCAACAAGGAGGCAAAAACGGTGGTGCTGCTTTTCTTACAGATGAAGGTCATTCTCTTCTTGAAAAATATCAATTACTTGAGTGGAGATGCGAAGAAGCAATGTCCAAAATATTTAATGAAATTTTTTAAGACACTATTAATTATTTAGAGGAATATTTTATGACGAGAGATTATGAAAACAAGAGGAGAAGTCGCATGTTACTTCTTCTATTTACTGCAATATTCATATTAATATTTATGGGTTCCTTTATGATTGGCAAATACCATATTGGACTAAAGGACTTGTTTACAACACTTTTTTCGGGTATTTTAGGTCATTCCAATGATGCACCTAGCCAAATGGAAATAGTAGTAATGCAAGTACGTTTCCCTCGAATTTTGGCTGCTGCTATTATTGGCGCTGCCCTTTCGGCTGCTGGCCTATGTTACCAAGGTTTATTCCAAAATCCTATGGTTTCTCCAGATGTATTAGGTGCATCTACTGGTGCTGGGTTTGGTGCTGCTCTTGGATTATTTATGTCATTTGGGTATTTTGGAGTATCCTTGTCGGCACTTTTTTTTGGAATTATTGCAGTTGTTATCGTTCAGCTTGTAAGTGGCCGAGTTAAAAACAATCCTGTTCTAGCTTTAATATTGTCAGGTATTATGGTTAGCTCGTTGTTTTCAGCTGCCACATCATTTATTAAGTTAGTCGCTGATCCTACTAACGTTTTACCCACTATAACCTATTGGCTAATGGGCAGTTTAGCATCAATTCGTCAAAGCGATTTATTGTTCGTTTCAATTCCAATCCTGTTAGGAATCATTCCACTTTTGTTAATACGGTGGAGATTAAACATTTTGACTCTTGGCGAGGAGGAGGCACGAACTGTTGGGCTTGATACAAAAAAGCTTAGAGTTTTAATAATATTTTGCGCTACCCTTTTAACTGCTGCTTGCGTTTCAGTAAGTGGTATGATTGGGTGGGTAGGACTTGTTATCCCCCATATTTCAAGAATGCTTGTAGGTTGCGATCATCGTGTTTCCCTTCCTGCTTCAATGCTTCTTGGCAGTAGCTTCTTAATGGTAGTTGACAATTTCTGTCGCATATTAACTACAACAGAAATACCACTTGGAATTTTAACAGCCTTTGTTGGTGCACCTTTTTTCTTATATTTACTAGTTAGAGAGGGGAAATTATTATGAAAATAGAAGTAAATAACCTTTCATTTTCTTATGGCAAAAAACCTGTTCTCGAAAATCTTTCATTTTCAGTAGAAGAAGAAACTTTGCTTTGTCTCCTTGGTGGTAATGGTGTCGGCAAAAGTACCTTATTTAGATGTATACTAGGCCTGCAACGCCATTATGAAGGAAGCATACTTATCGAAGGTAAGGAGGTTTCAAAATTATCTCCAAAAGCTTTAGCAAAAAAGATAGCCTATGTGCCTCAACACATAAGCAACAGCTTCTCATACAACGTTTTTCATACTGTTTTGATGGGTACTACACCATTTTTGACAACATTATCTTCGCCCAAAAAATCCGAGGAAGATCTGGCATATGAGGCATTAAAGGAGCTTGGCATACTTCATTTGGCCAATCGAAATTGCATGGAACTTAGTGGTGGCGAAAGACAATTAGTGCTTTTGGCTCGAGCTCTTGCTCAAAAAGCCAAAATACTTATTCTTGATGAGCCAACTGCAAACCTAGATTATGGTAATCAAATAATGGTTCTAGAACAGACAAAGAAACTAACATCAAAGGGCTATACTGTTCTACTCTGCACCCATAACCCTGAACATGCTTTTTTGTACGGCACTAAGGCTTTGGTTCTGCAAAACGGGAGAGAAGCAACTTATGGTTTGCCCAAAGAAATACTAACTGAAAAACTATTAAACTCAGTTTATCACACTAATATAAAGCTTGAAACATTAAGGCATGATGGTGGTGAAATGACCGTATGTATACCCCTACCAAGAAAGGAGACTTCAAATGTTTATTTGGACTAATGAATCGATTAGATGGTACGAAAGAGCTGCAAATCATTCTAATTTCTATCATAAACTGGCAGCACAAATATCTCCTTATTTGAACAAAGA
Source organism: Anaerovoracaceae bacterium (assembly GCA_036637375.1). Taxonomy (GTDB): domain Bacteria; phylum Bacillota; class Clostridia; order Peptostreptococcales; family Anaerovoracaceae; genus JAVWMQ01. The sequence goes on along the minus strand of JAVWMQ010000054.1, from coordinate 3,263 downwards.
TGATTCTCTATGTGATTTAGGTTGTGGTCTCGGTTACTTATCTATAGCCTTATCACCTTATGTTAATCGTATAACGTCGATAGACATTGATAGTCGCCCTTTGAAGGTGCTATCCCAAAATATAAAGTCTATGAAAATCAAAAACATTAATCCCTGTCATCAAAATGCAATGGAGCTTTCTAATAATCCAGCAAACAAATGGGATACCCTTGTGCTTTGCTATTTTGGTCAAATCTTAAATCCATCAGACTTTGACTACTTTTATAGCCTATGTCATAAACAAATTATAATTATAGCAAATAAAAACTGGCAAGAAATATTGGAGCTACCTCCTCATTTAATTATTAAAAGAGAGTCTCTATCACTAAACTTTAATCAGCCATTTAACAATCCAGAAGAGGCTCGAATGTATTTTGCACATTATTTGAGAGGGAAAACTCATGGGACTGTCGAAGACAGAATGAAAGAATTGGTAGAAGATGGGGCTGGCAACCTTTTTCTGCCCAAAGAAAAACAAATGGATATCATTGTTATTAAGAAAGGAGATTACTAATGAAAACTTTTGATGAAGATTTAAAAGCCGCTGTGGATTACCATGGGCATTTATGTTCAGGTCAAATTTTGGGTGTTCGAATGGCTAGAATGGGTGCTAGACTTTTGTCTATTGATGAACCTACAGCTAATCGAGATTTAATTGTTTATGTGGAAAGCGATAGATGCCTAACAGATGCAATTGGAACAGTCACAGGGTGCAAACTAGGTCGTAGGCGATTAAAATGGATGGATTATGGCAAGACAGCAGCCTCATTCTTAGACTTATCTACCGGCAAAGCCTACAGAATTTGGCGTGAAAAACTTATTTATCCTTCAGAAAATGAAGATATGGTGGCTTTTTATAATAAGTTTAGCGACGAAGAACTTTTCAAATTTAAGGAAGTAACTATAACCCCTAGAGCCGAAGATCTTCCTGGAAAACCCCTCACCATTACAAAGTGTGAAATCTGTGGCGAAGAAATTATTGACGGAAGAGAAATAAAAATCGATGGTCACATTTTTTGTAAAGGCTGCCATGGTGGACATTATTATCAACTAAAGGAGTAAAAAATGTGGAGTATTTATGACGCCTTAATAGAAAAAATACCTGATTCTATAAAGGTTACAGATTGCTGCTGTGGCAAGCAATGGTGCTATGTAAAATGGGACGGCGGAATGGGTACTGCAATGTGCCTTTCAGAAACATCACGACCTGCAATAATGCCTAACGGCTATATTGGTGCTTCCCTAAAGGAAGTTGCACTTTGCTCAAAATCTTGGAATTTGATGGAGGCAAGTCTTGGAGTCGCTGCAATTAATGCTTGGTATAACGTACCTAAAATTAAAGACAACACATCTTTAAAAACAGCAAAAAATGACGGTGCACGAGATGCGTTCCTTACATACCAAGAAGCTATAGCTGGCAAAAATGTGGCAGTAATTGGGCACTTTCCCCATTTAGAAAAACGTTTCAATCCCATTTGCAACTTATCTATTTTGGAAAGATGCACCCAACAAGGTGACTACCCAGACTCAGCATGCGAATATATATTGCCAAATCAAGACTACGTGTTTATAACCGGCTCAGCATTGACAAATAAAACATTGCCACGGCTACTGCAACTGTCAAAGAATAGCCAAACTATTCTTGTCGGTCCAAGTGTGCCTTTGGCAACTGAACTCTTTGATTTTGGAGTAGATTCTCTCGAAGGATTCTTGGTTAAAGACTATGAGAAATCCACTCACGCTATAAAGGAAGTGTTCGGACCCCTATTATTTTCATATGGAGAAATGGTTAGTTTAGAAAAAGGAGATTATAATTATGAGACATAACAATCCAAAAAAAATCCTTATTACTTTACTATGTGTAATTCTTGCACTAGGACTGATAAGTTGTGGTACAAATAAGGATAATGCAACCTCTACAAAAAAAGTTGTTTACACTGATTCTGTAGGCAGAAAAGTAGAAGTCCCAGCAGAAATAAACAAAATCGCACCAACAGGCAGTTTGTCCCAAATAATACTTTATACTGTAGCACCCCAAAAACTTATAGGTTGGGCTTCAAGTCCATCTGAAGAAATGCAAAAGTATTTCCTCAAGGACACTGTCTCATTACCAACCTTTGGTTCGTTTTTTGGTAAAAATGCAGACCTTAATATGGAGGCTCTAATTAAAGCCGCTCCACAGGTAATCATAGATATCGGAGAAATTCAAGGGGATAAAAAATCTCATGCCAAGAGTATGGATGGACTTCAAGAACAAGTAGGTATACCTGTTGTTTTTATCGAAGCTAAAATGGATTCAACGGCAGATGCATACAAAAAACTTGGAGATCTACTTCACGTTGAAAAAAAAGCTGAAAAGTTATCTGCTTATTGCAAAAAGACCTTATATGAAAGTTCATCTACACTACAAAAGGTCCCTGCGTCAAAGCATCCTAAGCTTTATTATGGGGAAGGCGAAACTGGTCTTGAAACTAATGTAAGTGGTTCATTCCATTCAGAAGTAATTGAAAGAACTAAGGCTTCAAATGTAGTTAAAATAAAAGAAACCACCAAAGAAGGTGGCAATCAAATTAGTATGGAACAACTTCTTGTATGGCAACCAGATGCAATTTTATTTGCCCCTAGAAGTATTTATAGCAAGGTTGAATCAGATCCACTTTGGAGCAAGGTGACTGCTGTTCAAAAAGGTCATTACTATGAAATTCCTGAAGGTCCTTTTAACTGGATCGATAGACCACCTTCAGTAAATCGTTTCCTTGGCTTACAATGGTTAAACAACCTTTTGTATCCCGACTACTTTAAGTACGATATGATTGACAGAACCAAAGAATTTTATGATTTATTCTACCACTATTATTTATCCGACAAAGAGGCAAAAGAATTATTGGGTCACTCAACTTTTGCAAATAAATAATCATAGCCACTAGTCAAACTAGTGGTATATACCGCCCTACAAGGGCATTTTACTAGCAACGCCTTAAGACATACTGAAAGTTCCACCAACTACATGGTATTTTCAGGCTACCTAAAGGCGTTTTTTAGTCTTCATCATACTTATTCTTGCCTTCATCCCCGATTCTAAAAAATATGCAAATTTTTGTAAGTAATGCTACGGCAAATGGTTCCATTCAAACCAAGTTCTGTCCTGCCATGACAAACAATATATTTGACTAACTATATTCCTTTTTTATATTGATTCTAAGTAATTGTATATTCCCTCTTCA
>JAVWMQ010000053.1:0-6807 GCA_036637375.1 Anaerovoracaceae bacterium | reverse complement strand
AAGTATATATACCTAAGCAGTCAAGGTCGACATACCCAAGCAATCAAGTATATACCTAAGCAATCAAGGTCGACATACCAAGGCAAGCGCACATTTAAGTTAATAAAAGTAAATAAAAGATAAAACAAAGGAAATAGCTACAAAAGTGGCGAAGGAGAGGTGAACTAATTTATGGCAGAAATAAAAAAAGAAACATATAATGCCGACCAAATACAAGTTTTAGAAGGACTTGATCCAGTTCGTAAGAGACCAGGAATGTATATAGGGTCAACTGGAGAAAAAGGGCTTCATCATTTGGTTTATGAAATTGTTGACAACAGTGTTGACGAAGCACTAGCTGGATATTGTAGCATTATCAAAGTAACAATACAGGAAGACAACTCAATTAAGGTAGAGGACAACGGTAGAGGAATGCCAGTAGATATGCACCCTAAACTTGGAATACCAGCAGTTGAGGTAATACACACTGTACTTCACGCAGGCGGTAAGTTTGGCGGCGGCGGATACAAAGTATCAGGCGGACTTCATGGGGTAGGTGCATCAGTAGTAAATGCACTATCAACAAGAATGGAAGTAGAAGTTAAAAGAAATGGAAACATTTATGCTTTGGCATTTGAAAGAGGAGAAATTGTAGAACCAATGCACATAGTAGGCGAAAGCCGCAAAACAGGATCTACAACAGTTTTTTGGCCAGACGAAGAAATTTTTGAAGAAACAGAGTTTGATTATGGAACTTTACAGTTTAGATTAAGAGAAATGGCATTCCTAAATAGAGGAATCAAAATTGAGTTAAAAGACGAAAGAGAAGGACGTAAGAAAAAAGAAGAATTCCACTATGAGGGTGGAATTAAAGAATACGTAGCATTCCAAAACGAAAGCAAAGAAGCAATTCACCAAGATATAGTTTATTTTTCTGGTAAAGGCAAGGACAAAACAGGAATAGGCGATATGGAAGTGGAAATCGCTTTTCAATATACAGGTGGGTACAGCGAAGTTATAATGTCTTATGCAAATAACATAAATACAACAGATGGTGGTTATCATTTGGTAGGATTTAAGACAGCGCTTACTAGAACTTTTAATGATTATGCCCGCAAAAATAAATTTTTGAAAGACGCAGATCAGTCTTTGAGTGGTGAGGACGTTAGAGAAGGAATTACAGCTGTAATTTCAGTAAAACTTACAAATCCTCAGTTTGAAGGACAGACAAAAGCAAAGCTAGGAAACAGTGAAATGCGTGGTTTTGTAGAAACAATGACCAACGAAAATTTAACAGCATTTTTGCAGGAAAATCCAGCTCAAGCAAAAATAATTATGATGAAGGCTTTACAGGCAGCAAGAGCTAGAGAAGAAGCTAGAAAAGCGAGAGATATTACTCGTAAAAACAGTGTACTAGACGGATTAAGCTTGCCAGGTAAACTTGCAGATTGCCAAGAAAAAAGCCCAGAACTATCAGAGATTTTCCTAGTCGAAGGAGATTCAGCGGGTGGTTCAGCGAAATCAGGTAGAGATAGAAAGAGACAAGCAGTATTACCACTTAGAGGTAAGATACTAAACGTTGAAAAAGCAAGGCTAGACAAGATTTTGAACAGTGATGAAATCAAAAATATGATTACAGCATTTGGCTGTGGAATTGGCGATGATTTTGATATTAGCAAACTTAGATATCACAAAATTATTATCATGACCGATGCTGACGTTGACGGAGCTCACATTAGAACTCTGTTGTTAACGTTCTTTTACAGATATATGACACCACTAATCGAAGGCGGATTCGTTTATGCGGCGCAGCCACCTTTGTTTAAAATCAAAAAGGGAAACAAAGAATATTACACATATTCAGATAGAGAGCAGGAAAAGAAACTTGCGGAAATTGCAGATCAGCCAGGCAAGGTAAACATTCAAAGATACAAAGGTCTTGGAGAAATGGACTATAACCAGCTTTGGGAAACAACAATGAACTTTGAAACTAGAACTCTAGTTCAAATCACATTAGACGATATTGCAGCAGCAGACTCAATTTTTACAACACTTATGGGTGACAAAGTTCCACCACGTAAGAAATTTATTGAAGAAAACGCAAAATATGTTAAACACTTAGACATTTAGGAAGGAGGGCAAACATGAGTAAAGAATTAGGAATGATACACGAAGATAACAAAATGATTCAGCATGAAATTCATACTGAAATGAAAAATTCATACATAGATTATGCAATGAGTGTAATCGTAGGGAGAGCCCTTCCAGATGTAAGAGATGGACTTAAACCAGTACATAGACGTATTTTGTACGGAATGAGCGAACTTGGAAATACACCAGATCAGCCACACAAGAAATCTGCCCGTATTGTCGGGGAAGTAATGGGTAAATATCACCCTCATGGTGACAGCTCAATTTACGATGCAATGGTTAGACTGGCGCAGGACTTTAGCACTAGATATATGCTTGTTGACGGACATGGTAACTTCGGTTCAGTAGACGGTGACGGAGCAGCGGCAATGCGTTATACAGAAGCAAGAATGACGCCTTTTGCCCTACAAATGCTTAGAGATATAGAAAAAGAAACAGTTGATTTCATACCAAACTTTGACGAAGAAGAACAAGAACCAACTGTTTTGCCAGCAAAAATTCCAAATCTGTTAGTAAACGGATCAAACGGTATAGCAGTTGGAATGGCAACATCTATCCCACCTCATAACATTAGAGAAGTAATAGATGCAGCGGCTTTTATGATAGAAAACGAAGATGCAACAATTGATGATTTAGTAGGAATTGTCAAAGGTCCTGATTTCCCGACAGGCGGAATTATTATGGGCAAAAACAGCGCAAAGGAAGCCTACAGAACAGGACAGGGCAAAGTTGTTGTACGTTCAAAAACAGAAATAGAAGAAACAAAACGTGGCAGAATGCAAATTGTTGTCACAGAAATACCTTTCCAAGTAAACAAATCTAGATTAATAGAAAAAATTGCAATGCTTGTAAAGGAAAAAAAGGTAGATGGAATTTCAACAATTAGAGATGAATCAAACAGGCAGGGAATGAGAATTGTTATAGAGCTAAAAAAGGATGCAAATCCACAAATAACTCTTAACAGACTTTACAAACACACTCAGTTACAAGACAGCTACAGTATGATAATGCTAGCTTTAGTAAACGGTGAACCAAAAGTCCTAACTCTATACGAAATACTTGATGAATTCCTAAAACATCAAAAAAATGTAATGACTAGAAGAACGATTTTTGACCTAAACAAGGCAGAGGCGAGAGCGCATTTACTTGAAGGGTTGAGAATTGCACTAGACAACATAGACGAAATAATCAAGATTATTAGATCAGCATATAGTGGAGCAAAAGAAAAACTTATCGAAAGATTTGAACTAAGCGATATTCAAGCTCAAGCTATTTTAGATATGAGACTTGCAAGATTACAAGGCTTAGAACGTGAAAAAATCGAAAAAGAATATGCAGAATTACAAGAAAGAATTACATACTACAACTCACTATTGGCAGACGAAAAGAAGCTAATGGGCGTTGTTAGAGATGAAATGATTGAAATTCGTGACAAATATGGTGACGACAGAAGAACTCAGATTGTTGCTGCTATTGATGAATTTGACGAGGAAGATTTAATTGAGGAACAGCAAGTTGCAATAACTTTAACTCATTTAGGCTACCTAAAGAGAATTCCAGCAGATACATATAAACCACAAAAACGTGGAGGCAAGGGAATTGCAGGGCTTACAACAAGGGACAACGACTTTGTAAAGGATTTAATTATGACATCAACTCATGATTACCTAATGTTCTTTACTAATTACGGTAAAGCCCACAAAATCAAGGCATACGAAATTCCAGAAGCAACTAGAACAGCCAAAGGAACGCCAGCAGTTAATTTCCTAAACCTAATGCAAAGAGAGAGAATTAACGCAGTTATTCCAATTAAGAAGTTTGACGAAAACAAATATCTAATAGGAATAACCAAAAACGGAATTATCAAAAAGACATCATTAAGTGCTTTTGATACAAACCGTAAAAATGGAATTATAGCAATCAAGCTAAAAGATGGAGATGAACTAATTTCAATTAGAGAAACTTCAGGAAACGATAACATAATCATTGTAACTAAACATGGCAAGAGCATCAGATTTATGGAAGATGATGTTAGAACAATGGGTAGAGTGGCTAGTGGAGTTAGAGCAATTAAACTTGACGAAGGCGATGAAATCGTATCAATGGAACTTGTTTCAGAGGACGAAGAACTGCTAGTAGTAACAGAAAAAGGTTACGGCAAGAGAACTTCAGTAGGAGAATACAAAATCCAGGTTCGTGGAGGCAAAGGCGTATTGACATACGACAAGAGCAAGTTCAAAAGAACAGGCGAACTAATTGGTGCTATGGTAGTCGATAATGATGATGAAGTATTGCTAATAAATTCAAGTGGTATTATAATTAGGATTAGAGCAAAAGAAGTTTCAAAACTTGGAAGAGCAACACAAGGAGTAAAAATTATGAAGGTAACAGAAGATACCGAATTAATTTCAATGGCAAAAGTAATCCAAGAAGAAGATGAAGAAGAATAAAAAAATATTTAAGGATTAAAGGAGAAAAAATGCCAAAAGTAGTTAGTATGACAGTGCCTGGAGAACCAGAATTTATCCAGGTGATTAAAATAGCAGCTGGATCAGCAGCATCACTTACAGGTTTTGATATGGAAGCTGTAGAGGACATAGAAATGGCAGTTGCAGAAGCAGCAAAAAACATAACATGCCATGGAAGTGAACATTGGTGCAAATGCTATGACATGATTATACAATTTAAAGAACCAGAAATGACAATTGAAATCAAAGCAAGCGCAGATTGTCACACAATTAAAAAGAACTGTTCACCTTGTATGGATTGTCCAAACGAGGGAAACCTAGGTATTGCAGTCATTAAAAGTTTAATGGATAAAGTTGAAATTAATAATGACGAAAACGGTAATAAAAGCATAATAATGGTGAAAAACATATGAAAAACCAAGAGATGTTTGAAAAGTACAGGGAATCAGGAGACATTGAACAACGAAATTTAATAGTCGAAGAATACCTGTATCTGGTTGACATTTTAATAAGGAAATATTTGGGTAAAGGCTTTGAGTATGACGACTTATATCAAGTTGGAGCGTTAGCTCTTATTTCTGCGGTAGAAAGATTTGACCCGTCAAAAGGGTTTGAATTTAACAGTTTTGCAACACCAACTATCTTAGGGGAGATAAAAAAACACTTTAGAGACAAAGGCTGGAGTGTCAAAGTTCCAAGGAGACTAAAGGAACTTTCAGTTGCAATTCCAAAAGCCAAAGAACAGCTAATAGGACAGCTTGGCAGAGTTCCAAAAGTTAGCGAAATAGCAGATTTCTTAAACGAAAAGGAAGAAACTATATTGAGAGCAATGGAAAGCGGAGCAGCTTATGGCGCACTTAGCTTGAATCAAACTTTTGAAGAAAACGGTGATGAAGGAATCGCTTCAATGTTTGAAAAATACACAGCAGAAGAAGAAAAAGGATATGTAGGAATCGAAAACAGAGAAATAATTCAAAACGTATTAAAAGAATTAACAGGAACAAACAGATATATTTTCAAAAAAAGATTTGTTGAGGATCAAAGTCAAAGTGAAATTGCCAAAAAACTTGGTGTTTCACAAATGACTATTTCTCGTGCAGAAAAAAAGATATTAGAAAAGTTTGCAAAAGAATTAGCAAATTAAGATTAAAAGGGCTTGCCCTAATAGTGAGCCAAAATTAGAGTAGTTTGCAAAAAAGCTTAGTAAAAAAATGGAGGAAAAGGATGAAAAGAGTATTTTCAGGCGTGCAGCCAACAGGTAACATTCACATAGGAAACTACCTTGGAGCACTTAAACAATTTGTTGAACTTCAAGACGATCACGAATGTATTTACTGTATCGTAGATATGCACTCAATTACAGTGCCACAAGATCCAAAAGAACTAAAGGAGCACATACTTGATGTAGCAGCTTTATACCTAGCAATAGGAATAGATCCAAAAAAATCAATCGTGTTTGTACAATCAGACGTTCCAGGCCATGCAGAACTAAGCTGGATATTGACTTGTCATAGTTACACAGGCGAACTATTTAGAATGACACAGTTCAAAGACAAAAGTAAGGGTCAAGAAAGTGTAGGAGCAGGACTATTAACATACCCAATCCTAATGGCGGCCGACATTCTACTATATGATACAGATGTTGTACCAGTAGGAATCGACCAAAAACAGCACATCGAAATTTGCAGAGATATTGCAGGTAGAATGAACAACAAATATGGCGATACTTTCGTAATGCCAGACGGACGTTTCCTAAAGGAAGGCGCAAAAATCATGGCTCTTGACGATCCAAACAAAAAGATGAGCAAGTCAGCAGAAAATCCTCTAAGCAGAATTTCTCTACTTGATGATGATGCAAAAATCAAAAAAGCTATAATGAAAGCTACAACTGATTCAGAGGGCATAGTTAAATTTGACCCAGAAAACAAACCAGGAATAAGCAATCTAATGAGCATATACAGTGTATTCGCAAACATTCCACTTGATGAAATCGAGCGTCTATATGTAGGCAAAGGCTACGGAGACTTCAAAAAAGACCTAGTAAACGTTACAATAGAAGCCCTAGCTCCAATTAGAGAAAAATTCAACGAAATACGTCACTCAGAGGAACTAAAAGAAATCCTAAGAGATGGCGCACAAAGAGCAAACGAAATCTCACTAAAAACAATAGCAAGAGTTAAAAACACAGTAGGCTTTGGCATCGAATAAG
>JAVWMQ010000052.1:0-7684 GCA_036637375.1 Anaerovoracaceae bacterium | reverse complement strand
ATCACAGCACTTTATTGCAGATTATCCCGTGATGATGAACTCCAAGGAGACAGCAACAGTATCAAGAACCAAAAAGCAATATTACAAAAATACGCTGAAGACAATGGATTTAAGAACCTGCACTTTTTCGTGGACGATGGTTTTAGTGGAACAAATTTTGATAGACCGGATTTCCAAAAGATGATAGCTGAGATGGACGAGGGCAATGTTGCCACCATTATCGTAAAAGATATGTCCAGACTGGGCAGAGATTATCTGAAAGTTGGCTATTACACCGAGGTAGCATTTCCAGAAGCAGATGTTCGCTTCATTGCAATCAACAACGGTGTAGACAGTGCTAATCAGCAGGACAGTGATTTTACCCCATTCTTAAATATCATCAACGAATGGTATGCCAAGGATACGAGCAAGAAAATCAGAGCCGTATTCAAAGCTAAGGGAGAATCGGGCAAGCCACTCTGTACCAATCCACCATATGGATACGTGAAAGACCCACAGGATAAACTTCATTGGATTATTGATGAAGATGCTGCCGAGGTGGTAAAAGAGATATTCCGCCTTTGTATGCAGGGATTGGGTCCGACACAGATTGCTAAGGAATTGACCAAACGGAAAATTCTATGCCCGACTGCTCATTTTAAGGAGATAGGATTAAATCCGGGTTATGTTCCCACTAATCCATACGCATGGCAAAGCAGAACCATTGCAGACATTTTAGCCAAACAGGAATACCTCGGACACACTGTGAACTTCAAATCTCACAAGAAGTCCTATAAGAGCAAAAAGAAAATTCAGAACGAACCATCTGAATGGCAGATTTTCGAGAATACTCACGATGCCATTATTGAAAAAGAAACCTTTGCCATTGTTCAGCGAATTCGTGATGGCAGACGTAAGGTATCAAGGCTTGGGGATATGGGGATGTTATCAGGAATGATGTTCTGTGCCGATTGTGGTAATAAGCTGTATCAAGTCCGTGGTAAAGGTTGGGAGCATGATAAAGAATATTTCGTGTGTGCTACTTATCGCAAAGTCAAAGGTGGATGCAGTTCCCATCAAATTAGAAATGTTGTGGTGGAGCAATTATTATTACAGGATTTACAGCGTGTGACCTCATTTGCAAGGGAGCATGAAGCTGAGTTTCTGCAGCTTATTACAAGTAATTCTGAAAAGGAACTAAACAAGGAATTAAAGGACAGCCACAAAGAATATGAGCAGGCAAAGGCTCGTATCAGCAAGCTGGATACTATTATCCAAAGGCTCTACGAGGACAATGTGGAGGGCAAAATCAGTGACGAGCGTTTTATGAAAATGTCTGCTACATACGAAGCCGAGCAAAAAGAACTTACTGCCCGTGTGACTGACTTGCAGGACTTCATTGACCACGCCAAAGAAAAATCCCTCAATGCTGAACACTTCCTGTCATTGGTCAGAAAGTATACAGACATCAAGGAATTGGATGCCGAGATTATTCGAGAATTTGTTGAAAAGATAATCGTATTCAAAGCTGAAAAGATTGATGGTCACAGGACACAGCGTATTCAAATCGTTTATAACTGTATCGGAGCAGTGGAACTTCCGAGTAAGCAAGAAAAAACGGCATAGCCGATTGTTACGACTATGCCGAATTTTTCAAGGGAATAAAATCCCTTAGTGAAGCACCCTTTTGCGTCCTTTTTATTTTTTTAATATAATCAATTTTTATTGTTCCACTATTTGATACTTTATAATATCATCATTATTGTCAACACATTCCCTTATATATCCTCTGATTTTGAGATAATCCAAGTGTGCCAAAGTTTCACCTACAGCAAACCACTTCTGATGAACAGGAAATTCTTCCCATTTCTTTCCCCTCATTGACCAAGTCATCTTTGCTGCAATGTTATAAGCATTATCTGGTCCATCCTCTCTCAAAATCTTTAGAGTTTCATCTAGTCTAACTTTGTGATGTTTCAAAAGTTGTTCTACACGCTCATAAAAATCCATATCGTTTTTACGGTGTCCTGGCAAAACAAGTTTAACATCCAAAGCCTTTACCTTATTTAAGCTATCTAGATATTCACCCAAAGGATCTAAAACATCATTCCATGCTGTAATATTTGGCGTAATATCAAATAGCACATGATCCCCCGAAAAAAGAATTTTTTCTGATTCTAAATATAGACATGTATTTCCTGGCGTATGCCCAGGAACAAATATAACTTTTAATGCAAAGTCTCCAACATTAATTATATCTCCATCACCAACTAGTTTAACAGGAAAAACCTTACTAGAACCAAAAATTCTAGCAGGATTAGTTTCTCTTGTAAGCATAATTTCTGCTATAGGAAAACCATTTTTAATTAACCTATTCTCTGAAATTTCCCAACCATTAGATGTTGCACCCTTATACATATATTGATAATCTCTTTGGGACATATATATTATTGTATCATCTTTCATTATTTCATTAATTAAACCAATATGGTCTGCATGAAGGTGTGTAACATATATTTCCGTATTATCCATATTTATATCTAAAAGTCTAAGCCCCTCAAACAATGCTTCTTTAGACTCTGGTCTATTAAATCCTGTGTCAATAATAAGGTTTTTTGTAGGTGTTTTAATAACATAAGCATTTAAGTTCTTTAGCGGATTTTCAGGCAAAGGAACATTAATCTTATATATATCTAAATCTTCTCTAATCTTTTCTATTTCTACTTTCTTCATAACACCCTCCATTTCACATATTTTATTATAATATAGTATAAATAACCAAATCCATTATATAGCATTATACCTCATAACTGGGTATATAAACATTACAAAGTAGTTATCTATTACCTTGACCTAGGCACATATATAACATAAAATATACAAATATATACGTCATTTAATCACATCTTGTTCAATAATTCTTGAAAGGCGGAAAGATTTATGAATATTAAAACTAATCATGTAGAAACTAAAAATATAATGACAAAATCAAACTTACCTGTTGGAGGTTATTCAGTAAATCCATATGTGGGTTGCCCTCACGCATGTAAATACTGCTATGCTTCATTTATGAAGCGTTTCACAGGGCATACAGAGGATTGGGGAACATTTTTGGATGTTAAACATTGGCAACCAATCAAGAATCCCAAAAAATATCAAGGACAGCGTATTGTAATTGGCTCAGTTACTGACGGTTATAACCCTCTTGAAGAACAATATCAAAACACAAGAAAAATTTTAGAAGAATTAAAAGATAGTGGTGCTGAAATTTTAATCTGTACTAAATCAGACCTAGTATTGAGGGATCTTGACCTTCTAAAGGAAATTAGTAAAACAAGTGATCTTACAGTTTCTTGGTCAATTAACACTCTTGACGAAAATTTCAAAACTGATATGGAAGAAACAGTATCCATCAAAAGACGTTTATCAGCTATGAAAGAAATATACAACTCTGGTATTCGCACAGTATGTTTTGTTTCTCCTGTTTTCCCTGGAATTACAGATATAGAGGCTATTTTTGAAGAGGTTAAAGATCAATGTGATTTGTTTTGGCTTGAAAACCTAAATTTAAGAGGTGGATTCAAAAAAGATATTATGACCTATATTTCCCAAAGTCATCCAGCACTGCTTTCCCTATATGAAGCTATATATAACAAAAAGGATCGAAGTTATTTTGAGGGTTTAAGGCTTAGCGCAAAAGAAATGGCTAAGAAATATGATTGTCCATTTGTTGACAACGAGATACCATATGGCAGATCAAAACAAGGACATCCAGTAATTGTTGATTACTTTTATCATGAAGAAATAAAAGGGTCTGACAACACTGGTAAACGCCGTACTTAGCCAGTATTTCATACCCTAAAATTATAATTTATTTAAATAGTCTTACCATTAAATTAATAAAATTCTGCATTTCACTTTGAGTGTATATGCAGTTTTTTCTTGTTCTCCTTGGCTTAAATTCTGCTACAATATTTCCCAATGGATACTCCTCATTTTGGATTTCTATTCTTTCAATTTTTATTTCCTTATTAAACGCGTTCATAGCACTTTTAAGTCTTGTAGGTAATATCTTTGCTTTGTTGTTTTCACAGCAAATGATACAAGGGGTGTGACTTTTTATAATCTCTGTTATACCATCATGAGTAGCTTTACATATTACATTGTTGCCCGGCTCAAATGTAACCTCAACTACATCCAAAATAGCAGGTATGTTTAAATACTCAGATATCAAAATAGGAACAATTGACGTACCACAGCTATGGCTTTTGTACCCGCACATAATAATATCAAATTCATTATTTACCTTTAAGTATTCTGTTAAGGTCTTTGCAACAGTGTAGTAGTTTGAATTATCGTAATTATCATCAACTAGCAGTACCCCTCGGTTTAAGTTTCTAGCTAGTCCCTCTCTCAATGCATCTTCACTTGACGATTTGCCCACCGAAATCCCTATATTATTAATACCCTGATTTTTGTTATTAAGTTCATCTAAAACTTCAAAAATCTTTCTATCATAATATCCAATTCCAGTATCCTCAATTTCAGTTGAAATTAAAACGGCTATATTCATTTTATTTCCTCCATGTCAAACAAATTATTCCCCTCCATGTCAAAAAGCCACAGAAGGGAATAACTTTAATTTGTCATCTTATTTATACATGATATCTTTTAATTTACCCCATTCAGGCAAGAATAGTTCTTCGTCCATTAATTTTGGACCGCCTTCTGGAATAATGAATTCAACATCTGCTTGAGCAATAATATCCTTCTCTAAATCAACACCTGGTGCGATTTCTTCAACAATTAGACCTTCTAATGTTTTTCTAATAACACATCTTTCTGTAATAAACAGAATTGTATTACCACGTTGTAGTGATTGATTAGCATTAAATGTTAATTGAGGACAAGATTCTACAAACTTTTTGAATTTTCCTTCTTGAAGAATTACTAGTTTTCCATCTTGGATTTCTGTTTTAATTCCACCAGCTGTAAATGATCCAATAAATACGGCATGTTTAGCAGTAGCTGCAATATTAGCAAAACCACCAACACCCATTATTTTTCCATTTAATAAGCTAGTGTTTACGTTTCCATCTTTGTCAACTTCACTTAATCCAAATACTCCAATATCAAGTCCACCACCATCAAAGAAACTGAAATGGTCTCCTTGGTCTGATGATGCTTCGATGTTCCAGTGAGCACCAAAATCTCTGCCACCGCCAGGAACACCACCAATGCTACCTGATTCTGAAATCATTGTAATAGAGTTTTCACAGTTTTCTTCAGCCATAACAGCTCCAACAAATGTTGGCTGTCCAATACCAAAGTTAGCCTTAAATCCTGGCTTAATTTCCATAGCAACTCTTCTAGCCATAACTTTTGTAGGACCAAAAGGTACAACTTCAATGTTATTACCAATAGGAACTCTAATTTCCCCAGTAAATGCTCTATTGAATTTTGTTTGCTGAGTCTGCATGAATAAATCTGGATCTTCTTCAACGACTATGTAGTCTACATAAATTCCAGGAACCTTTACTAATTTAGGATTCAAACTTCCCGCCTTAGCCAAAGATTCAACTTGGCAAATTACAATACCGCCCTGAGCTTTTGCAGCCTGTGCAACTGAAAGCATTTCTAAATTCAACGCTTCTTTTTCACATGTAATATTTCCATTTTCATCTGCTGTAGTACCACGCATTAATGCAATATCAACGTTATATGGTTTATATAGCAAATACTCTTCACCTTCAAAGTCAGGAATGTATTTAACTAAATCTTCTCCCTGTTCCTTTGTAAGAGTATTTAGTTTACCTCCATCAAATCTAGGATCCATAAAAGTACCTAGCCCTGTTTTAGATAGTAAACCTGGAGCCTTTCTACCCATTTCCTTAAAAAGCTGAAGCATTGTTCCTAAAGGATAATTGTATGCCAAGATTTTGTTTTCAGAGATAGCTTTTAAAAGCTTAGGTGATGAACCTGAATGAGATGAAATAACCTTAGTTATCAGTCCCTCATGAGTCCAATCGCATTCTCCTCTACTAATCCAGTCTCCAGCCCCTGCTGCGTGAATATGAGTAATATTCTTTGGATGTCCATCTTCCAAAAAACGAGCTTCAACAGCTTTAGCAACTTCTTCAGCCCATCCTGCTAGTCCAAATACTGCAGATAAAACGGTACAATTGTCTGTGAAAAGAGCTGCTGCTTCTTTTGCTGATATAATTTTAGCCATGTTGTATTCTCCTTTGCTTATTTGAATAAATTTGATGTATAACTTATTATTTTTTTCGTCAAAACTTATTTAATACTAATTTTTAAGCATTCATTTTCTTTTTTAGGTTACTTGCAATGTAAACAAATAGGATTCCTGCAACGCACATTATTCCTGAAATCAAGAATGCTTTTGTGTATACGCCACCTGCTGCCATACTTGCAGCTAATCTTGGTCCTATAAATCCGCCTATTGCAAAACCAGAAAACATAAATCCATAATTTATACCATTATTTTTTGCTCCAAAACTATCTGCTGTTAGTGCTGGGAATATTCCCATGAAACCGCCAAAACAAGCTCCAATTAACATTACGCATACAGTAAATAACATTGTTTGATTTGCTCCTACAGTTGTTAAAAGGAACATACTTGCAGCTAAAATAACATAAACTAAAGGAAGAGTTTTGTATCTACCTATTTTATCTGATACAAATCCCCATAATACTCTACCAATCATATTGGCAATTCCAACAGCACTTACAATCATAGCTGCTGTTGCTGGAGAAGTTTTTACAACCATCTGCGCAATTGGTGATGCCTGGCTAATAATCATTAGACCTGCAGTAGCCCCAATTGTTAAGATAATTAATAATACATAGAAAATTGGTGTAGCTAACATTTCTTTCCAAGTCTTATCTCCACCTAATGCTGCCCCTGCGCTAGATGTTGCTGCAGGTGGTTCCCATCCTTCTGGCTTGTATCCAGCTGGTGCAGTTTGAATAAAGAATGAACCGATAATGATAATTACGCCAAATAATATACCTAATACCTTGAATGTAGATAAAACACCATTAGCAGCAATAATTTGCTGTGCAATTGGTGCAAATACAACAGCCCCTGCACCGTATCCAGCTGTAGCTAGACCTGCAACAAGACCTCTCTTGTCTGGGAAGAATTTAACAGTATTAGCAATAGTACAGCTATAAACTAATCCCATACCAAAGCCAGCAACTATACCATAGCTAAAGTATAGCCAACCTAAAGATGTAGTTAATCCTGATAAAAAGATTCCTGTACCAAACATTGCCCCACCAGCAAGAATAACCCACTTAGGTCCAAAGGTATCCTGAATTTTACCTCCGGTAATCATTGTAACTGGGCTTATACCGTTTGCAATTGTAAATGTTAAAGCTGTAGCTGCTGCTGTCCATCCAAATTCTTGAACTAATGGACCAGCAAATACACTCCAAGCATATCCTGAACCTATACATAAATTGATTATTAAACTGGCTCCCAAAATAAGCCATCTTTTCTTTTTTAGATCCATAATAAAAAACTCCTCTACACTACTCTTAATTTAGTTTTATATAATCGGTGCTATTTTAAATAGTAGCACCGATTATATGTTTTTAAATTTTCTCTTTAAATGTCTTTGTTTCTCTTAGAAAACGCCTTTAGCCTTCTGTTCCTTAATTGCATTAAGAACTTTTTCTG
>JAVWMQ010000051.1:0-8844 GCA_036637375.1 Anaerovoracaceae bacterium | reverse complement strand
TCAAGTCCCTCCACGCGCACCAACAAAAAACAGGTTTTACCTGTTTTTTTTATGTGTAAAAATATATTTTTTTTTAAGATTGGAGCTTTTTAGATTGATGTTTTGGGGTCAATAATATTTTCTTGTTTGAGAATTATTTAATAGATAATTGAGGTATGCAATAATATATGATATACTGACGATATATAACAAAAAAAACATGAATATAACAATATAGAGAAGTGGAATATGGGAGGAATCATATGTCGTCACTTAAAAAGATACTTGTTGTTGAAGACAATTCAGCAGATCGAAATATGGTGTGTAATATTTTACAAGAGGAGTATAACATTATAGAAGCAAGAAACGGTAAGGAAGCTTTGGAACTACTAAGTCGTTTCGGTAGTAGTATTTCTGTAATTATACTTAATCTTATTATGCCTGTAATTGATGGATATGAGGTTCTTAGTGAAATTAAAAAGAGTGATGAATTTTCAAAGATTCCAGTAATTGTAGCGTGTGAGCAGTGGGATGAGGAGTCTGAAATAAAGGCCTTGGAGCTTGGTGCAATTGAATATATACGGAAGCCATATAATGCTAATATTATCAAACATAGAATTGCAAATACCATTGCTTTGCGTGAAAAGTCGGCATTAGTTAATTCTATTCAGCGCGATCCTTTGACAGGTCTTTACTCAAAGGAATACTTTTATCATTGTGCTGAGTTAATATTACAGGATGACCCAGATGGTGAATATGATATCGTTTGCTGCGATATTGAGCGTTTTAAGCTTATTAATGATCTTTATGGTGTACATGAGGGTGATAAACTTTTGAAGCACACTGCAAGTATGATTGAAGAGAGAGTGCATAATCATGGTATTGCCTGTAGAATGAATGGCGATGTGTTTGTTATGATTATTAAACGTCCAGAGGAATACTTGCCAGTACATTTTGAAGCTTCGGTAGATTATGTTAATAGATTTAATGTTAATTTTAATAGTATACTTAAATATGGTGTTTTTCAAATTGAAGACAAGAATATGCCAATTAGTATTATGTGTGATAGAGCGTATTTAGCAGTAAAATCTGTAAAGGGTAAATTTGATGTTTTTTATGCTTTTTATGATGACAAAATACGCCAAAAGTTATTAAATGAACAATTTGTTGTTTTGAACATGGCTGATGCGCTTAAAAAAGGGGAATTTCAAGTTTACTATCAGCCTAAATATGATTTGATTACAGAAAAAATTGTAAGGGCTGAAGCTTTGGTGAGATGGGTTCATCCAGAACGAGGAATTATACCTCCAGGTGATTTTATACCTGATCTTGAGAAAAATGGATTCATTACTAAACTGGATATTTTTGTGTGGGAAGAAGTATGCAAGAGAATGAGTAGGTGGATTGATAGTGGTAATAAACCTATTCCGATTTCAGTTAATATGTCTAGGGCTGATATTTATAATCCAAACATCGATCAAATTTTGATTTCCATTGTTAAAAAGTATTCATTGAGTCCTAGTCTTTTATCTTTGGAAATTACAGAAACTGCATATATGGAAAATGAAAGTGAGCTTACTTTGACACTTCAAAAGTTAAAGAAGCTTGGGTTTACAATAGAAATGGATGACTTTGGAAGCGGATATTCGTCGCTTAATATGCTTTCGGAGCTTCCTATTGATGTTCTTAAACTAGATATGAGATTTATTCAAGGGGATAAGATTACTAAAAGCAGGAAAAATGTAATTAGTTTCATTATTAGCCTTGCAAGATGGTTAAATATGAAGGTTGTTGCAGAAGGTGTTGAAAATATTGAGCAAGTCGACCTTTTAAAGACTTTAGGCTGTGAACGTGCTCAAGGCTATTATTATGCAAGACCAATGCCAGGTGATGAGTTTGCTAAGTTACTTTATAAATCTAACGAGATGAAAGTAGATACAAGTTTTGACCAAAGTGAAAAAGAAAAAACAGCTACTCTTGATAAAAATATTATATTAGTTTTTGATGAAGATGGTTCTGATTTTGAGGAAATCAAGAATAATCTTAGTGACAAATATCTGATTTTGCAGGTACCTGCTTTAGATAAAGTTATAGGTTCACTACCTAAGTGGGATTCTTTACCTGCGGCTATTATTTTGTGTACTAGAGATGAGGACAAACAAAATGTCTTTGATGAAATAATAAAACAGTGTAAGGTTTATGATATACCTGTGATTACATTGCATGATTCTAATGAACTTGTGGCGGATTACTTACATTGTGGTGTTAGCGATTGTATAACAAGACCATATTTAAATGAACTTTTAGAGCAGAGAATAGCTAATGCAATAGCTAGAATGCAGATTATTAGGTTCAAAAAAGAAAGAGAAATTAGTAATGCAATTACTGAAATGAAGAAGCGTGCGGAGCAAGATAACTTGACTGGGCTTTTAAATAGAGCAGAACTTGAAATACGTATTGAGGATTTTTTTAGGTACAATAAACGACCGGAAGGTGTTTTCCTAATTATTGATATTGATCATTTCAAAAACATTAATGATTCATTAGGGCATTTAATTGGAGATAGAGTTCTTTGTGCAATAGCTGACTTTATTCATGAGGTTTTTCCAGAAACGAATATGATAAGTCGTTTAGGTGGAGATGAATTTGCTGTGTTTATTCCTTACAAGATTGAGCAAGCTGAACTTAAGAGAAAGCTTGTGCATATTTGTAATTCATTTACTGTTGAGATGGGTGAAATTGATGTATCATGCTCAGTTGGGGTGGTTTTTTCTCCTGAGTATGGGTTGAACTATGAGGAACTATATTATAATGGACAAGTTGCGCTTTTAAAGGCTAAAGAGGGCAACAAAAAGCAATATGTGATTTATGAGAGTGGAATGGATGACACTCAAAAATCTTTTGATGAAAAAGCGTTAGCTCTTTTGAATGATGTATCTGATGCAATGTTTGTTTGTGATGCAGTTACAAATGAAATTTTGTATATTAATAATACTGCTTGTCATGTTGTTAATATGAGTAAGGAAAAGTGCTTGGGTAAATATTGCCATGAGCTGTTTTGGAATAGATCAGAAAAATGCAATAGATGTGAGAAAATTGATGGTTATTACGAGTATTTTTATGAAGAAGATGCAGTACTTGTTGATGGCAAAACTAATATACACATTAAGGCTAAGGTAAGTGTTTGGGATGGTCGAAGGGTAAAAATTCACTATTTACAGCTTAAATAGTGCGTATTTAAGCAGATGAATTTGAAGGGGTATAAGTTGGAAAGATTATTTACGATTATTGATAAGCACCAGGTGATTTCAGTAACGAACAAAACTCTTGATTATATGGACAAAAGATTAGTTGCCCATGGCAAGAGGGTTGCCTTTATTGTATCTGAGATGCTAAAAGTAAATACGGATAGGAATATAAATCTAAATACGGATGATGCTATAATTATGGCACTTTTTCATGACATAGGGGCATATAAAACCGATGAAATAGATGAAATGATTCAAATCGACTGCAAGGATGTATGGAAACATTCTGTGTTTGGGTATATGTTTTTAAAAAATATGTCACCTATGGGGGACGTTTCAGAGGCCATATTACTTCATCATATTGACTATGCGGATTATGATAAATCTGAGTCGGAATTTGTTGATTATGCCGCAATTATCCATCTTGCCGACAGGTTTGACATTTTGTTAAATATTCAAGGGTCTGATGCAAATATTGATTTGATTTTGAAGCATAGTGGGACCGTATATGATCCTAAGTTTGTTGATTTGCTTGTTAAGGCAAATCCGAGCAAGCTTGCAAAGGCTCTTGGTGATGGATCCTTTGAAAAAACAATCGAAGGTGAGCTAAATGCAGTTGATATGACTGCTGAAACTGCATTTGAGTTTTTAAAGATGATGATTTTTGCCATTGACTTTAGGAGTGAGCATACTGTTACACATACTATCAATACCACAGGTATTAGCATGGAACTTGGTAGGCTTATGAATATTCCTGATGAAGATATGCGCAAACTTTATTTTGGTGCGCTTTTGCATGATATTGGAAAAATTGCTATCGATGTTAATATTTTGGAATACGAAGGCAAGCTTACTGATGATCAAATGGCAGAAATGAGGAAGCACATTATATATACTAGGGAGATTATAGAAGGGCTTGTTGATAATGAAATTTGCGAAATTGCGTCAAGGCATCATGAAAAGATAGATGGTACAGGATACCCAGAGGGGCTTGAAGGGCAAATTTTGAGCCTTCCTGAGAAGATTGTGGCTGTGGCTGATATAGTTAGCGCTCTTGCTAGCAAAAGAAGCTATAAAGAGGCTTTTGAAAAAGAAAAGACTTTAGAAATAATAGAGGATTTATCCCAAAATAATAAGATTTCAAAAGAGGTATCTGACGTTTTAATCAATAACTATGATGAGATAATGGAAGTTACAAATGAAAGCAAGAAACCTATTATGGAACTGTACGAAAGAATGAAGAATGAATATGAGTTGCTATATAATAGGATTGAAAAAAGCGTTCAAGGAACCATGGAATAAATTATAGATTATCTGTTTGCAAGTAGTTGATTGTGGTATGTATTATTACATAACATTTTGAGGAGGGGCAAATGAATAATGTAGCAATAGCGTTTTTACTTACAGCAGTAGCGGGATTATCTACAGGGATTGGTAGTGCTATTTCGTTTTATGCAAAAAAAACAAATACTAAATTTTTAGCAATTTCACTTGGCTTTTCGGCAGGTGTAATGATTTATGTTTCAATGATGGAATTAATGGTATCGTCTATTAACGTTTTGTCAAAAGTGAATGGGGACAAGATGGGCAATTTAATAGCAATAGCGGCCTTTTTTGGTGGAATGGCTTTAATTGCAATAATTGACAAGTTGGTTCCTAGTGATGAAAACCCTCATGAGATAAAACAAAGTATTGGTACTTTGAAGCCAAAAGATAATAGCGATAAGCTTATGAGAACTGGTATTATGACAGCTTTAGCTATCGGAATACATAATTTTCCAGAGGGAATTGCGACTTTTGTTTCGGCATTACAAGAACCTAGTGTTGCCATTCCAATTGTTGTTGCAATAGCAATTCATAATATTCCTGAGGGGATTGCGGTTTCAGTGCCTATATACTATGCCACAGGGGATAGAAAAAAGGCTTTTTGGTATTCCTTTGCCTCTGGTTTATCTGAGCCAATAGGGGCAGTTATTGGATACTTAATTCTAATGCCTTTTATGGGGCCAATGACAAATGGAATTATTTTTGCAGCAGTTGGAGGCATAATGGTGTTTATTTCATTTGACGAACTTTTGCCAGCGGCGAGAGAGTATGGGGAACATCATTTGTCAATATATGGTCTTTTTGGTGGAATGGCTGTTATGGCGTTAAGTTTATGGTTATTTATTTAAAACAGCTTCGGCTGTTTTTTTTATGTTTAATATAAGGTATAATACTTTTAGAATAAGGAAGGTAGAATTATGAGGGAAACGGTAATAGTTACGGGAGGTTCAAGAGGAATAGGTCTTGAAACTGCGCTTGCTTTTGCAAGGAATGAATATAATGTTGTTATAACCTGTAAGTCTTCGGTAGAAGAACTAAAAGATGCAGAGGCAAAAATCAAGACTTTAGGTGTAGATTGCATATCGTGTATATGCGATGGAACTGATTTTGAAAGGGTTCTTGAAGTATACAACAAGGTGATGGGGTACTTTGGTAGAGTTGATGTTTTGATAAATAATAGTGGGATTGCGTACTTTGGACTGCTACAGGAAATGACAAATGAGCATTTTGATAGTATAATTAAAAATAATTTGTACTCGGTTTTTAATTGGTCGAGACAGGTTATACCAGAAATGGTAGCTATGAAAAAAGGTAAAATCATCAATATTTCCTCGATTTGGGGTGAGGTTGGAGCTTCGTGCGAGGTGGCATATTCTGCATCAAAAGGTGCTGTTGACAGTTTCACTAAGGCTTTGGCAAAGGAACTTGGACCGAGTAATATTCAGGTTAATGGTGTAGCCCTTGGAGTTATTGAAACTAAGATGAATGACTTTGTAGATTTAGATGTAAAGGAAAAGTTAAGGGAAGAAATTCCCATGGGCAGGTTTGGAACACCAAAAGAGATTGGTGAAATAATATGTGACTTAGCAAAAGGTAAGGAATATATTACAGGTCAAATTATTAAAGTAGATGGAGGATTTAAGTAATGAAAATTGTTTTTTTAGAGCCGCTTGGAATTAGTGAAGAATTACTAGAGAAAAAAGTTAGTGATGTAATTTCTGAGGAACACCAGGTTATTTATTATCCAGATAGGGTTACAGATGGGGAAACTCTAATAAAGAGAAGTGAAGATGCAGACATAGTTGTTCTATCTAACTTCAAATTTGGTAGAGAGGTGATTTCAAAATGCAACAAGCTAAAAATGATCTGTGTCGCATTTACAGGTGTGGATCATGTAGATATGGAGTTTTGCAAGCAGCAAGGAATTACCGTTTGCAATTGCGCTGGATATTCAACAGTATCAGTATCTGACATTGTTTTTGCTATGGCAATTAACCTTGCTAGAAATATTGTGCCATGTGATAAGGTTTGCAGAGTTGGTGGAACGAAGGATGGTCTTGTAGGTTTTGAACTTGAAGGAAAAACCTTTGGAATTATTGGTCTTGGTGCTATTGGAAGTAGAGTTGCTAAAATTGCCAATGCGTTTGGGTGTAAAGTAATTGCATATAACAGAAGCAAAAAGGAAATTGATGGAGTAAAAATGGTATCTATGGAGGAGGTGCTAAAAGAATCTGATATTTTAAGTATTCATGTACCGCAAAACAGTGAGACTATAAATTTAATAGGCAAAAGAGAACTGGAAATGATGAAGGAAACGGCTATTTTAATTAATACTGCGAGAGGTCCTATTGTAAATCAAGAGGAACTAGCGGATTGCCTGAGAAGTGGAGGAATTAGTGGAGCTGGTATTGATGTTTTTGATATAGAGCCACCACTTCCAAAGGATCATATTTTGTTTGATGTGCCGAATACGGTGTTAACACCTCATATTGCATTTGCAAGTCATCAAGCTTTTGAAAAAAGGGCAGATATTGTGGCAATGAATCTAAAAGCATTTATTGAAGGAAGTCCACAAAATTTAATGAGATAATTAAAACATAGAATGATTACATTAATGATGGACTTTTTATATAAGTCGTGGTATTCTTAGTGTAGTTTAATAACAAAAGGGAGCTTAATCGCTGAGAGGAAGTGCAGACTTCGACCTTATAACCTGATTTGGATAATGCCAACGTAGGGACTATAATATGCGTATATATTTTTATTATATATATTGTTTAGGATCTACAGTCAAATGTAGATCTTTTTTTTAGGAGGAATAAGAATGAGTTACACAACACAAATGAATGCTGCTAGACAGGGAATTGTTACAAAGGAAATGGAAGCAGTAGCAAAAAAAGAAAACTTCAATGTTGATGATTTGATGGCTTTGGTGGCAGAAGGTAAAGTTGCCATTCCAGCAAACAAGAGGCATACAGCACTTGATCCACATGGAATTGGCAATATGTTAAAAACCAAGATTAATGTTAACTTGGGGACTTCAAGAGATTGTATTGACCTTGATATGGAGCTAGAAAAGGTAAATGATGCTGTAAAAATGGGGGCAGAATCAATTATGGATTTAAGTTCTTTTGGCGAGACATGGAAGTTTAGAAGAAAACTAACTGCTGAGTGTCCTGCAATTATTGGAACTGTACCTATTTATGATGCAGTGGTTTACTATAACAAACCTCTAAAGGAGATAACCGCAAGAGAGTGGATTGACGTTGTGAGAATGCACGCTGAAGATGGTGTGGATTTTATGACAATTCACGTTGGTATAAACAAAAATACTGCGAATAGATTTAAGGAGAACAAGAGGCTAACTAATATTGTTTCTAGAGGGGGATCTATTATATTTGCATGGATGGAAATGACAGGAAATGAAAATCCATTCTATGAGTTCTATGATGAGGTTTTAGATATTTGTAATAAATATGATGTTACTATGAGCCTTGGTGATGCCTGCAGACCTGGGTGTATAAATGATGCTACTGATATATCTCAGATTGAGGAACTTGTAACTTTAGGAGAGCTTACAAGGAGAGCTTGGGAGAGAGATGTTCAGGTTATAATTGAGGGGCCAGGACATATGCCTCTTGATCAAATCGAAGCAAACATGAGAATACAACAAACAGTTTGTAAGGGGGCACCGTTTTATGTGCTTGGACCTCTTGTAACTGATGTTGCACCAGGATATGATCATATAACTGCTGCTATTGGTGGAGCTATTGCTGCAACTTACGGAGCTTCATTCTTATGTTATGTAACTCCAGCAGAGCATTTAAGATTGCCAAATCTTGAAGATGTTAAGGAAGGTATTATTGCATGTAAAATTGCTGCCCATGCGGCAGATATTGCAAAGGGCATAAAAGGTGCGAAAGACTGGGATTATGAAATGAGCACTGCTAGAAAAAATCTGGACTGGAACAAGATGTTTGACTTGGCAATTGATCCGATTAAGCCTAGAGCGTATAGAGAAGCGGGTAAGCCAGAAAAAGAGGATACTTGTTCAATGTGTGGTAATTTCTGCGCTGTAAAGAATATGAATAGAATTCTTGATGGTGAAATTGTTAATATATTTGAAGAGTAACTGGTCATGTTGATAAATAAGAACCTATTTGAGTAATTCTCAAATAGGTTCTTGCTTATTTATTTAGCTTTAATTTTTAAAGTCTTAGTATATGGTGTAAATAATTTTTTGCCATCTACTGTTTTGTATCCTCTTAGTTTGTAAGTGTATGTTTTGCCT
>JAVWMQ010000050.1:0-9499 GCA_036637375.1 Anaerovoracaceae bacterium | reverse complement strand
TTTCTTACTTAATAGATATAACCTCGTACCCTGCATCCGTCACTGCTTTAGTTAAAACTTCATCATCAATTTCATTTTCAGAAATTACTGTTGCTGTTTTTTGTTCTAAATCAACTGTCGCTTCTCCGCCTAAGGCAGTCAAAACTTTTTCAACAGTTCCTTTACAATGACCACACATCATACCTTCAATATTCATTACCTTTTTATTCATTTTCCTTTCCTCCTCAACAAAATTCTTTCTATCAATTATTAAATCTTTTCTATCAATATTATCTTTAAATAACCTTAATCTTAAAGCATTGCTAACAACAAATAGCGAACTTAAACTCATCGCTGCTGCTCCTACCATTGGATTTAGTGTAATTCCAAATGCTGGATATAGCAACCCTGCCGCAACTGGTATCCCAAGTATATTGTAAAAAAACGCCCAAAATAGGTTTTGTTTTATATTTCTAATAACCGCTTTTGATAACTTAATGGCTGCAACTGCATCAAGCACATCGTTTTTAACAAGGACTACATCAGCAGCTTCAATTGCAATATCAGTTCCTGCGGATATTGCAATACCTACATCTGCTCTAGTTAAAGCTGGAGCATCATTGATGCCATCTCCAACCATTGCAACGTGAGAGCCCTTATCCATTAACCTTCTAATATGAGCTTCCTTATCATTTGGCAAAACCTCAGCAATTACTGTTTTTATCCCTATTCGCTCCTTGACAGCAGTTGCTGTTATGAGATTGTCTCCTGTCAGCATTACTGAGTTTATATCCATTTTATTCAATTCTGAAATTGCCATTTGCGAAGTTTCTTTGATTTGATCACTAGCAGCAATAAGACCTACACAGATTCCATCTCTTGCCACAAGAAGTACAGTCTTGCCTTCTTTGGACAACTCAGTTATTTTATTCTTATATTCTTTGTAGTCGATATGACCTTGTGCCATCATTTTTTCATTACCACACAAGTACTCCTTGCCACCAACTTTGCCTTTAATCCCCTCACCTGGCACTGCTTCGAATTCCTCGACGTGAATTGCTTTCACTTGCCTTTCTTTTCCGTATGTAACAATAGCCATAGACAGTGGATGCTCTGATTTAGCTTCAATTCCGCATACAGCCTCAATTATTTCCAATTTTTCTTCATTATCTATTATAACATCTGTAACGGCAGGAGTTCCTTTTGTCAAAGTTCCAGTTTTATCAAAAACTACTGTCTTAACTTTTCCCAACTGTTCAAGACTTTCAGCCGATTTAATTAAAATCCCATTAGTTGCTCCATACCCTGTTCCTACCATTATTGCAGTAGGTGTTGCCAATCCCAATGCACAAGGACAAGATATAACTAGAACTGTTATTGCTCTTGCCAATGCAAACTCAAATGTATGACCTGCAATAATCCATCCAATTCCTGTAACTAATGCAATTCCCATTACCACAGGTACAAATATTCCTGCAACCTTGTCTGCAAGCTTTGAAATTGGTGCTTTACTAGCCGAAGCCTCCTCTACCAGTCTAATGATTTGACTTAATGTAGTATCCTCACCTACCTTATTCGCCTCAAAGGTTAAATATCCTGATTTAACAATTGTTCCACTAGTAACTGTATCTCCTTTATTTTTAAACACTGGAATACTTTCACCTGTAATTGCCGCTTCATCAAATAAACCACTTCCAGACAAAACAGTACCATCAACTGGAACCTTCATACCTTGTTTAAGTACTACTATGTTCCCCTTTTTTATGTCTTTTGTATTTAATGTCTTTTCAATCCCATCTATTATTATTATAGCTGTATCGGGAGTTAAATCCATTAATTTTTCAATCGCCTTTGAAGTTTTGCCTTTACTTCTCGCCTCTAAATACTTTCCAACCGTTATTAATGTAAGTATCATTGCCGCTGATTCAAAGTAAAGATCACTATGATATTTCATAACAAGCGCCATATCATTTGCACCAAGGCCATAAGACATTCTAAATATAGCAAAAACTCCGTACAAAAACGCAGCCATTGATCCTACTGCTACCAACGAATCCATATTGGGTACTCGCTGCCAAAGCGCTTTCAATCCAACTTGAAAGAACTTTTTGTTAAGGTACATAATTGGTAATGTAATTAACATTTGTGCAAAAGCAAATGAAACAGCGTTTTTCATTCCATTCAAAAATTCTGGCAATGGTAATCCTAGCATATGTCCCATTGAAAGATACATTAATGGTATTAAAAGTATAACCGACCAAACTAGCCTTGCCTTAACTTTTTCTCCATCATCTAAGACATCAGAAGCCTGCTCCACTTTAGAATCCTTGTTTCCTCCCAAAACAGATGCCCCATATCCTATGGCTTTAACATTTTCCACAATATCTTTTGTGCTTGCTATATCTCCATCAAATTCTACTTCCATCGAATTTTTGAGAAGATTAACCGAAACTTTAGATACTCCTTCTACCTTGCCTATTTTTTTCTCAATATTAGAACTGCATGCCGCACAGGACATCCCAGTTACATTAAATTTTTCTCTCATATTCCCACCTATCCTATCTCTATGACTCTTATATATACACCAGCCAATCTGCTAATAAACGTTATATTAATAAAAAAGTCAATGACCTTATATCGCCATTGACTTTTAAATCTTTACTGTACCACAAAGCTTAATTGTTCATTTATTTCATCTATGACTACAGTTTTACTTTCATACACATCACCTTTAATAATTAAAGATGCCAGTTCAGTTTCTATATGTTTTTGCAAGTATCTTTTGACTGGTCTTGCACCATAAATAGGCGAGTATGCTTCTTTCGCAATAAATTCTTTGCCCTTAGATGTAAGTTCAATTTTTATTTCTCTTTCTGCAAGTCTTGATTCTAGTGCCTTAATGGCAATTTCAATTATCCTTTGAATTTCTAACTCTGTTAGTGGTGAGAACACTACTATATCATCAATTCTGTTAATAAATTCAGGTCTAAAATTCTTTTTCATTTCTTCAGTTACCTGCTCTTTAACAGTATCTTCAATAACCCCACTTGGAGAAATATTGTTGGTTAAATAATCACTTCCAATATTTGAAGTCATTATGATAATTGTGTTTTTAAAGTCCACAGTTCTCCCTTGATTATCTGTAAGTCTACCATCATCTAACAATTGTAATAATATATTGAAAACATCAGGATGTGCTTTTTCTATTTCATCAAATAATATTACACTATACGGTCTTCTCCTAACCGCTTCTGTTAGCTGCCCGCCTTCATCATATCCTACATAACCTGGAGGAGCTCCTACAAGTCTTGAAACTGAGTGTTTCTCCATGTATTCGGACATATCAATACGAACCATATTTTTTTCTGAATCAAACAATGCTTCGCTTAAAGCTTTAGCTAATTCTGTCTTGCCTACACCTGTAGGTCCAAGGAAAATAAAGGATCCAATAGGACGTTTTTCATCTTTTAGTCCCGCTCTAGCCCTTAGTATTGCCTCTGAAACAACCTTAATTCCATCATCTTGACCAATAACTCTTTTGTGCAAAATTTCTGGAAGTCCTATTAGTTTTTCTCTTTCAGTCTCAACTAGCTTTGATACAGGTATCCCTGTCCATTTTGAAACAACTTCTGCAATTTCTTCTTCTGTTACTTCTTCTTTTAGAATTTGGTTTTCTTTTGCTTCTGATGCTTGGGACTTAGCAACCTCAAGACTACTCATTAATTCTGGTAACTTTCCGTATTTAAGTTCTGCTAATTTTTCAAGGTTGTATTCCCTCTCTGCTTCTTCAATTTTGTATTTAACTTCTTCTATTTCTTCTTTAATAGCTTTAACCGTTCCAATTGAACGTTTCTCGCTTTCCCATTGGGCACGCATAACATCGTTTTCAGATTTTAACTGTGCTAATTCTTGCTCAATATTTTCAAGTCTTGACTTTGAGACACCGTCTTGTTCCTTGCTCATTGCTTGTTTTTCTATTTCAAGCTGCATAATTTTTCTTGATATTTGATCTAATTCAGCTGGCATGCTGTCAATTTCAGTCCTAATCTTTGATGCTGCCTCGTCCATTAAATCAATTGCCTTATCTGGCAAAAATCTATCACTAATATATCTATCTGATAATGATGCACACGCAATTAGAGCATTATCTGTTATTCTAACCCCATGATGTATCTCAAATCTTTCTTTTAATCCACGCAGTATTGAAATTGTATCTTCCACTGTTGGCTGATCAACTAATACCTTTTGAAAACGTCTCTCAAGTGCTGCATCTTTTTCTATATACTTCCTATATTCATCTAAAGTTGTTGCACCTATGCAGTGAAGTTCTCCTCTCGCAAGTTTAGGTTTAAGCAAATTGCCTGCATCCATTGAACCTTCTGTCTTGCCTGCTCCTACAATGTTGTGTATTTCGTCTATAAACAAAATTATTCTGCCTTCAGATTTTTCAATTTCATTTAATACAGCTTTTAGACGTTCTTCAAACTCTCCTCTAAATTTAGCTCCTGCAATTAACGCACCCATATCAAGAGCATATATTGTCTTGTCCTTTAGACCTTCAGGCACATCTCCATTTAGTATTCTCTGTGCTAGTCCCTCAACAACAGCTGTCTTACCAACTCCAGGTTCTCCTATCAAGACAGGATTATTCTTAGTTCTTCTTGACAAAATCTGTATTGCATGGCGTATTTCGTCATCCCTACCTATTACAGGGTCGAGTTTGCCATCTCTTGCCATTTGAACTAAATCTCTACCATATTTATTTAACGCTTCATAGTTTTCTTCTGGGTTTTGAGATGTAACCTTTTGATTACCCCTGACTTCCGCCAAAGTGTTTAAGAAACCATCTTTTGTAATATTAAAGTGACGAAAAACCTCACTATTTCCTGTTCTATTTTCTTCCAAAAGTCCTAAGTAAATATGTTCTACACTTAGATATTCATCTTTGAAGTTTCCTGCAATTTTTGTAGCTTCGTTTAACAGCTTGGTTAAATCCTTAGAACCATATACATTTCCATTGCCTGCAACCTTTGGCAGCTTATCGACTTGTTGTTGCAATGCCATAACAACATTTCTTGGTTCTATTCCCATATATTTAATGAGTCTTGGAATTAGTCCGCCTTCTTGTTTCATTAGCGCTAAGTGCAAATGAACTGTTTCAAGCTGCTGATTCCCATTTTCTAATGCAATATTTTGACATTCTACTATTGCCTCTTGTGCTTTTTGCGTAAATTTTTCTAAATTCATTCCTATTCACCTCCACAAATTTTCTTACTCACATCCATAATTGAATTATACGACATAGATTTCAAAAAGTAAATATATTTTTTAGCACTCACCACCATAGAGTGCTAACAATTTCGTCACTATTTAATAATAAAAAAAATATCCAAGCTAATTAGCTTGGATATTACTTCATAATTTAATATATTTTTTATCTAGTATACTTTGTAACAGCTGCGCAACAATTCCCCATAATTTTTTCGCCATTTACATTTTTATATGCTCTAACTTTATATGAGTATAATTTGCCACTAGATAAATCGGTATCTAGAAAATCAAGGGCTGTATTCTGCACATCCATAATAAACGGATGTTTACCCGATGCACTTGTTCCTCTGTAAATTCTATATCCATCTGCACCTTCAACTGGCGCCCATTTAATTCTAATTTTGTCTACTGATGAACTAAGACTAATTCCAGGTTTAGCCGGAATAGGTTTTGCACCATTGGCAGATGTATACGGACTCGCTTTTATTTCTGCTCCTATTTTTTTAATTGTTCTTACTTTGTAGTAATAATTTTTACCTGTTTCAAGACCTTTATCTAGGTATGATGAAGTTTTTGAGCTAACTGTTTCTATCAATTCATAGTCCCCACTCTTGCTATCAGCTCTGAATATTTCATATCCCTGAACACCTTTTATAGCTTTCCATGTCACCTTATTTGTATCATATGAATATCCAACTGCATCAAATTCACTTGGA
The DNA here is from genome assembly GCA_036637375.1 of Anaerovoracaceae bacterium. Lineage (GTDB taxonomy): Bacteria > Bacillota > Clostridia > Peptostreptococcales > Anaerovoracaceae > JAVWMQ01. The sequence continues at coordinate 3,533 of JAVWMQ010000050.1, read as the reverse complement.
GGTGCAAGCTTAGTTTTTGCCGCCTCGATATCAGAATACTCACCATACTTAACTTCTCCGTTAATATTTCTATATCCTCTTATCTTGTAGTAATATGTTTTTTCAAACTCTAGGCCTGTATCCTTGAAAGTTGAAGTACTTCTATCATCTACACTTCCAACTTTTGTGTAATCCCCATCTTCAGAATCTGCTCTAAATATCTCATATCCGGTAGCCCATACTGACTGTTTCCAAGATATGTTTATTGTATCCCCTGAAGCAGCGGCTGCCTTAAAGTCTTCTGGTTTTTGCGGTGCTTTGAATTCCCCTGATTTAGATAATCCATAATGCTCTGCAAGTGCTGCAGCTTCTTTTGATGCAAGTTCTCGTAGATTACTTTCACTTAAAAGCCATTTGGCAACATTATAATTTGAGTGGAATGAATGTTCAAGAATTATACCTGGAGTTCCTACTCCAACTGCACCTCTAATTACACCATACCAATCTCTTCCATCACTTTGCTTTTTAGTCCAAATCGCATAATTGCTATTTATTCCCATAGTTTCTTTTACTGTTGCGCCAAGCTTATGAGCAATAGGCAATGAATAATTTTTCATTGATTCTCCCGCTGGCACTATTACCAATGGATACGTTGTTGATTTTGATCCACTTGAATTTGAATGCATTGATATAAATAAGTCATAGCCTTTTGCCTTACCACCTCTATCAGCTAGTGCTAGATCTTTTTCTTGTGATTTTCTTGTTTTACCCACAACAAATCCTGGATACTCCTCCAGTTCTTCTGCTAAATACTCTGTCAACTTCCACATTTGTTTAGATTCCCAATAATCAGGATGTGCTCCCTTATTGTAATGAGCATAGTGCCCCGCATCTAACATAATGTACACTCCGTTTTTAGATGTATTTTTTGCATTTGCTGTCATTGGTATCATTGACATGACCAGACACATTACTAATACAGCTACAATAACTACTCTTTTTTTATTCATCTTTCGCTCCTTTTATGTTTTTCAATATTATCAATTACTACTATAACACACTTTCATATTTTAAAAGTTCTATGTTTCATTTTTTCACAAACATTTCACTAAATTCAACTAAATAAATGGAGTGATATTTCCAAGCAATCCTAAAATAGTCATTACAACTGGGTACAAAATTCGACTAGTAAAATTAAATACGATAAGCACCATAAGAATTAAAAAACCTTTGTCATAAACTTTGTAGTACCAAGCAGTGTTCTTTAAATCAAAAATTTCCGTTACAATTCCAAAGCCATCAAGGGGAGGAATTGGCAATAAATTAAACACCATTAGCAAGATATTCATATATATACCATAAAATATAATTTTCATTACATAGCCTGGCATATCTCCACCCATCATTGTCCATCCCAAAGAAAGGAATAATACCTTATATAATAATGTTAGAAGTATTGCTATGATTAAGTTCATAGTTACACCAGCAATTGATACTAGTAGTTCATCTCTTCTCCTCTTTTTGAAGTTAAATGGGTTTATTTCAACAGCCTTACCCCATCCAAAGCCTACAAACATTAAGGCAACAAATCCCACAATATCAATATGTGCTGCGGGATTAACCGTTACTCGTCCCTGTATCTTTGGCGTAGGATCTCCCAATTTATATGCTACATATCCATGAGCAAATTCATGAAATGAAAGACCTACAACAATTCCTGGTAAAATTAGTGCCTTATTCAGCAAAAACTCCATTGGATTTGCAATTGCCCCACTTGTAAACGTGAAAAACGCCATTAATGCCAATAATCCAACAGTCATTGGATTTAAAAATCTATTCATATACTTCTTTCTCCTTTTATAAAATATCCGATAATAGTCTAGCTATCGGTTCTTTAATCTTAATCATAGTACCCCTTTTTTGATAAATGTCCCATGTCAGTTCATTACATTTTTTCATATCTTCCTCAAATAGGTGCTCCAACTTGCGAGTTTCGTTTTTATCATATATAAAAGCATTTGCCTCAAAGTTTAGTTTAAAGCTACGTCTATCAAAATTAGCCGAACCTACAGTAGCAACACTACTATCAACAGTCATAGTTTTTGCGTGTAAAAAACCGCCTTCATATATATAGACTCTACCTCCAGCCCTTATAATTTCCGATACATATGATAAAGTTGCCCAGTAAACAAAAATATGATCCGGTTTACATGGAATCATTATTCGCACGTCGACCCCTGACTGGGCTGCCATCTTTAAGCTTTCGAGTATGGTTTCATCTGGAACAAAGTACGGTGTCTGGATGTAAATTCGTTCTTCTGCTGAAGTTATCATTCTCAAAAACCCTCGCTTAATTTCCTCATGAGGTGCATCGGGTCCACTTGAAACGATCTGTATTCCAACATCACCTTGCTGCTGTTTAGGAGGGTAAAACACTTGAGTATAATCAATGTCATTATCCTTGGCAGCGAATCGCCAATCAAGTAAAAACCTTCCATTTATATCTTGAGATGCTCCACCTTCAATCCTAATATGAGTATCTCTCCAAAAACCAAATTTTTTCTTTAATCCTATATATTCTTTGGCAATATTAAACCCACCAATATATGAAATTTTACCATCTATTATCGCTAATTTCCTATGATTACGATAATTAAATTTAATATTTAATATTCTAAATTTAGGTGGAAAAAAGGTCGCAAATTTGCCTCCAGCAGCAATAAATTCAAAAAGCCAATCCTCATCAATACGTCTGCTACCCATAGCATCAACTAACAATCTGACAGTAAGTCCTTCTCTAGCCTTGATTGCCAATGCATCAACTAAACGTTTCCCTACCTGGTCTCTCTTAATTATAAAGTACTCAATATTAATGATTTTTTTTGCATTCAAAATATCCTCAATTAGCCTATCCATTTTGTCATTACCATCTGCAATAATTTCCATCTTATTATCCTGGGTAAAATATGCCTTGCCATAAACCTGGTTAAGTCTAATTAATTCCTGCCATTTATGTGCGGTTTTATTTGTAAAATCATATGATCCGTTTGAAATTGCATGTAATTGCTTTTTTAGTGAATTAGTAAAAACACGTTCCTCATCCACTGATAATTTAAACATTTTTTTCTTTGATAAATTCTGCGAAAACAGCAAATACAGTAAAATTCCAAATCCAGGTATTAAATATAAAATCATTATCCACGCTAGTGTTGCTGATGAATTCTTGCGTTCTAAAAATATTATTCCAAGTGCAATTAAAAAATTAATGATATATATAAATGTAAGAATACCTGGTAACCCTTCAATAAAGTTTTCTAAACTTTGAAACGTATACATGTCTCCCCCTTTTAGTTATCCCTACATTATATCAAAAAAAAATGATATAGCCAATAGCTATACCATTTTTACATTTATATTACCTTGCATATATTCTATAATAAGGAAAATCTTTAATTAAAGTCTATCGCCATAATGTTCTAGTACATAATCCATATCCTTGTCGCCTCTACCGCTTAAATTCACAAGAACGAACCCTGGATTGTTTTCTAATTTTG
>JAVWMQ010000049.1:0-10963 GCA_036637375.1 Anaerovoracaceae bacterium | reverse complement strand
GAGATAAGCAGGCGTTGGCCTGCTTATTTACTTTAATAAAGAGTTAAAAAGGTAAAGTGAATTGCCTTTTGGATTCAAAAGGCATATAATGAACAAAAGGAATTTGGTAAATAGTTATTTGAAATGGGGTGTAATTGATGAACACACTATCAGTAATATCTATAATAGCTTACTCAGGATTTTTTGCGGGGGCTTTACAGATTTTTACCGGAGAAAAAAGGAATATTGTTAATATATCAGCAGCAGGGGTACTGGTCTGTCTTGGATGGTGGTCGTTTTGTAATTCATTCTTCTTTGCAACAGTAATTGTTGAGGATGCATTTTTTTGGCACAAACTAAGCTCAATTGGTTGGTGCGGACTTGTTGCTATGTCAGGGTGTCACTTCCTAACGTTAACAGCAGACAAAAAATCAAAGGCTAGACGTAATATAATCATTGTGATATTTGCAATGGGGTTGTTGTTAATTGTGAAGAACTTGTTTGGAGAAACAACTTCTATAGCAACAGGTCTTGTAGTTGCACAAAACGGACAAAGGTGGACATATGTTAATTCATTTGATTCTATATGGCTTTGGAGTTACCTTGTATATATATTTGGAACATTTGCAATTTCATTTTATTATTTAAGCAAATGGTCGATCAAAATAAAGCATAAGATAAAAAAGAAATTGGCGGTAGAGTTTATAGTAATAGATTTGATTACAATTTTTATAGGATTTATAACAGACGTGTTGCTTCCAATATATTATCCTGTTATTCCAGCTGTCGCCAGCATATTCACTGTACTATTTGGAGTTGGATACTTCGGCATAATTAAGAGATATGATATATTTAACATTGATGTTGTAATTTCATCAAAAGACATACTAGAGATAAGTAGCAACGCATTCTTTGTATTAGATGAAAATGCAGAAATATTAAAGTGTAACAAGGCTGCAATAGACCTACTTGGTTATGATAATGATGAAATAATTGGAAAGAACATAGGCGAATTTATAAATAATAAACTAGATTTTTCGTATTTGTCTTTTGGAAAGGAGCTTGAAGGCGAGGAAATAGAAGTTATTGCAAAAAATGGAGAATCTAAAGTAGTCTTAATTTCGACTGCTATAGTGAGAGATGATGCACTAGACTTTATTTGTGTTATAGCATCATGTCATGATATAACTAAGCAAATTATGGCACAGCATGAGCTTGTTAAGCAGCAAAATGAATACAAATTGCTAGCGGAGGAATATCGTGTATTGGCATATTATGATACTTTGACAGAGTTGCCAAACAGGAGAATGTTTTTTGAATTACTTGATGAATTTGAAGCAAGATATAAGAGTGTAGCCAAAGATTTTTGTGTGATTTTTATGGATCTTGATGGGTTCAAAAACATAAATGATATTTATGGTCACAAGGTTGGAGATGACGTGCTTAGGATTGCAGCTAACAGGCTGAGGGATTGCCTATGTAATGGTGATATTGCCTTTAGACTCGGAGGAGATGAGTTTGTTATTTTGATGGAGATTGAGGGCAAAGGCCGCATAGATTGCAAAGTAGAATCTATACATTCTAAATTTAGAGAAAAAATGGTAGTTGATGATATGTCATTTGCTATAGGAATGTCCGTAGGTGTAAGTATTTATTCTGAGGAAAAATGTATTGATGGACTAGTACAAAAAGCTGACGAAAGAATGTATAATCAAAAGAACAACAAAAAAATTGGGAATAACGACAGTATAATAAGGTTTAGGAAGTAAGGAGAATAATTTGAGAATATTATTTATATGTCATGGGAATATTTGTAGATCGCCAATGGCTGAATTTGTTATGATAGATTTGTTAACAAAAGCAAATGCAAAAGGTGTATTAGTTGAGTCGGCAGCGACGAGCAGGGAGGAAATAGGAAACGATATACATAGAGGAACAAAGATGAAGCTAGATGAAGCAGGGATTCCATATCAAAAAAGAAAGGCTAGACAAATAACTCCAAAAGACTATGATAATTTTGATTTGTTACTAATAATGGACAAAGCAAATGAGAGGAATGCAATTAGAATCTTTGGAGATGACAAAGATGGCAAAATCAAATCATTAAAATCATTTAGCGGATCAGATGGAGATATTGCGGATCCGTGGTACACAGGAAACTTTGATGAAACTTATATAGACGTTTTAGAGTCCTGCAAGGGTCTGATGAAATGGCTTGGATATTAAGGAATATAGTATATACACATGAAGTTTAAGGAGGAAGTTATGAAAAAAATATTAGCAGTGGCACTTTCTGTAATTATGGTATTAGCCATTACAGGATGCGACAGAAACAAAAATGAAGAAGTGAAATTACCAGCAAACAGACTTACAACACAAGAGGGTATTGGACCATACACTCTAAACAATGATGAAAAAGTATTGTTAGAGGCTTTTGGAACACCTTTTGAAGGGAATATTTACTCATACTTTGGTGGAGACAAAGCCAAGATAATGGTAGTTCGTTTAAGTGAGCTAGACAAGAATTTGAAGTGGCAAGAAATTTCAAGTTCAACTATTTCAAAGAGTAAGGACTCTGACGACAAGAATTTTTATGGATTGCTTGGCATTAATGCAACTGAAGATGGCAGAATTGCTGTAAGTGTTAGAGATCATGGTGGAACTTATACACTAAATATGAAAGATGCAGATGGTGAAAATGAAGGGCAAGGCACCAAAAGTGAAATAGGGTTACAGGAATTTAAACCTTTGGCACTTAACAAACAAATACCAATTAAAATTTTTGTAACGAAAAAAGAAGGAGATTTGGCGATTCCATACTTAAATTCATATAATAATACTCAGAAATTAAAAGGTATGGATAGAGTTCTAGCTATTACAGTTGAATTTAACGAAGAATATATGTCAGAAATTTAAAAAACAAAAGGGAGGGGATTTAATGAAGTATACCCTTGATCCAAAAATTAAAGAAGTTCCCCAAGATTATATCCAAAAAGATGGTGAGATAATCATAGAGGTGCAAAAAAACTTAGATGAAAGCACAACGAAACTTAAACCGGTTTCGTCAAAAACTTTAGCCAGGAGCATTGAGCAGGTTAATTGTTGCAAGGCAGATACCTTTAAGGATTCCATAGTGGGAACATTTCTCGTTCCAAACAAAGAGGATCTATTAAAACGTGGCGAGGACTTTAGTTTTCATATTGCCAAAGATAGTGTATTATTTGTAGATGATGGGGAAATGGTTAATCAAGTGCTAGCTCATTTGAGCAGTCTTGAAATTATGGAAAAAAACAATCTTGCACATTTTTTCTTTGAATTTATGGAGTTCTTAATTCGAGATGATATATTGTTTTTGCAGCAATATGAAGAAAAATTAGCTGAACTTGAAGAGGAGCTTCTTGGTGGTAATGTTGCAGATTTCAATGAGAGAATGTTAAGGTGCAGGCGTGAACTTTTAGTATTGAGTTCCTATTATCATCAGCTTATGCATTTAAGCGAGCAATTTGAAGAAAATGCAAATGGAATGTTTTTACAAAGTGACGAGAAGCTGTTTGACCTGTTTTCATCAAGGGTAGACAGGCTCCTTGACAATGTTCAACTACTTAGGGAGTATACGTTACAAATGCGAGAATTATATCAATCACAAATTGATATAAGGCAAAACAAAACTATGCAATTTCTAACTGTAGTAACTACACTTTTCATGCCATTAACTTTAATTGTAGGGTGGTATGGTATGAATTTCAAATATATGCCAGAACTTGGATCTCCCTATGGTTACTTGGTGATAATTTTTGTCAGTGTGGTAATTACCCTATTTGAGATAGCATATTTCAAGAAAAAGAAATGGTGGAATGACAAGTAATATTAATAAACAATAAATAAAGGGTAAAGCTGGTTATGGCTTTACCCTTTAAAAGTATAAACGTAATAGTCTTGATTTTTATTCTAAGTTTAATTTGTTTTTGATAATGAAATAAGACAGCGTGTAATAAACCGAAGCAAGTACTGCAAAGAATATTATACCAAGTGAAAAGACTGTATTAACACCATTTTGGACACCAGGGCCGTTTATAATCATAAACATATTTTCACTAAAGTTAAATGTGTTAAGGATATTACCGATAATTAACTCTATAACACCAAAGCCTAAGTAGGCTGCAACTGATATTAGAATTCGGTGATTATCAAAGATATGCCCTACAGATATTGCAGCATAAACCTTGATAATTGTTAGGAATACAGCAACTATGGTTAGAATTATTAGCTCAAATAATGTTAACATGTTATTTGCTGTAGCTAAGTGCTTTAAATTGATAAATACTTGTTCAAAGAATTGGCCAACTAAAGCTGGATCAGTTGATGAAACAAATACTATCATCATTGATAATAGACCAGTTATGATACCAATTAGTCCCCAAACTGTTGCAATAATACTTTTGGACATTAAATGCTTACCAGTTGATACTGGTAATGTGAGAGTTAAATAACCTTCATTACCTAAAAGATTTTTGTAATACCTTTGGATAATTAATATAATAGTAAGAACGACTGATGCTATAACTACTGCACTATACATAAATCCAGTGATGCCTGCTATAAATGCAGAGTTCTCAACGAATTTGATGGAAAAACCAAGTAGTGCTGAAACTACAAGCCAAGCTCCATACATTGGAAGTAGCACTCGAGCAAGAGCCTTGTTTTCGTATTTGAATAATTTACCTAACATTTGAATACCTCCCTAAATACTTCATCTACATTCTTTGAAGTTTCCTCTCTTATTTCATCAGCACCTTTGTGCAAAACGATGGAACCGTTTTTGATAAAAACTACTTCATCCAAAATAGATTCTATATCGGCAATTAAGTGTGTTGAAATAATTACCAAAGAGTCCTTGCAATAGTTTGATATAATTGTTTTTAGAATGAAATCCCTTGCAGCTGGGTCAACGCCAGCAATAGGTTCATCCAAAAAGTAAATTCTAGCATCTCGACTCATAACTAAAATTAACTGGACCTTCTCTTTAGTTCCTTTTGACATTTTGCGCAAAGGCTGATCCAAGGAAATAGATAGGCTTTCCAACATTCTGTGAGCCTTTTCATTGTTAAAATCCTCGTAAAAATCCGAATAAAATTTGAACAGATCCTTAACGTTCATATAGCCAGGCAAGAATTCTCTGTCTGGTAGGTATGCAATCTTAGCCTTTGTTTCTGGGCTTGGTTTGCAACCGTCAATTAATATTTCTCCAGATGATGGCTTTAACAAGCCATTTGCCAATTTAATAAGAGTTGTTTTGCCAGAACCATTAGGACCTAGTAATCCTACAATCTGACCTTCATTTAGGCTAAGATCTACCTTTTCAAGAGCAGAGACTTTGCCATATCTTTTTTCTAAGCTTCTGCATTCTAATAAACTCATTTGTTTTCCTCCTCATAATAACTACGTACTACATTTAGCACTTCTTCCTTCTTCATACCAAGTCCTTCAAGTTTATTTACAAACTCTATTGCATAATTGTGTGCAAGAGATTGTTTTAGATGTACTAAGTTTTCTTTTTCGTCAGTTATAAATCTGCCGCTAGTTCTCACTGTATATATAAGTCCGTCTCGTTCAAGCTCAGATAATGCACGCTGCATTGTGTTTGGGTTAACAGCAGCATCTAAGGCTAGATCTCTCACTGATGGGATTTTTTCGCCGGGGGCATAGGCTCCATTGGCGATATTAATCTTTAGCTGATCAATAATCTGCGTATAAATGGGTGTTCCTGTTTTAAACTGCCATTCCATTAAAATACTCCTTTCTTCATTTGATGTATTACTGTACTGTTGTACTAACTGATTAATACAATAACACTATGATTGTTAAATGTCAAGATATAAAAATAAATTAATTTTGCAAAATCCAAAGTTGTTGAGGTTATAGTGGAATTAAGATATAATGGGGATTAATAAAAGCAACCTTAACAAAGGAAGTGGAGGTGAGTGATATGGCACATACATCAGCAAAGAGAACGGTATACGCGTTTATAGACGCATTTTTGCATAGAAGGGATATGGATGAAGCCTTAGGGTATTTCGCCAATGACGCACAGTGTATAGGTGTTTCAGATGGTGAGATTGCAGTGGGTAAAAAAGAAATTGGGACAATGCTAAACACTGCACTCAAAACATCACCAAATAGCTTTAATACAGAATACTACTCATATAATGAGATTGATGTAAGTGAGGACACTACTTCAACTATTTTGAGAATTGGTGTAAGGGATATATTAGACAATCACTTTTAAATTGAAATGAGGTGTAGTTTTATATGCACAAAAATAAATGGCGAGTACTATATAAAGAATTGCCATTGGTCGGTATCAAGTGAGAAATACGAAGGGAACAAGGATTTCCCATTTAGAGATTCCAACGAAAAATTACAGGCGAGATTAAGTAATGCAAATAAGGAATTACAGACCTTAATTGATGGACTTCCTGGTGGGATAATTAGATATTCTGTGGAAACTGGCAAGATTGCATATGTATCGAATAATTTGCTTTTGAGTTTGGGATATACAGAAGACGAGTTCTTGGAGAAATGCGAATATTCCTTTTATAATTTGGTATCACCAAGTGATTCAGAAGAGATAAAAGAAAAGATCAAATCTTTAAAAATAAATGATTCAGAGTTCTTTAGTGATATGGAAATTGTTAACCAAAAGGGCGAAAAACGATGGTTTTACTCAAAATCTAAGTTGACTATAGTGGCAGAAGGTAAGTCTTGGATTTATGCAATTTTGGTCGATGCCACAGCAAAAAAAGAGAGTGAAATGGAAAACGAACAAAGTATTACAAGTTTAATGGCAGCGGCTAAGCACGCTAAACTGTATTACTGGGATTATGATATAAAAAACCATAATAGCTGGCAAAGTGAATTTGCACGAGAGCGACTAAACGTTGAAACATATCTTGAAAATTACCCAAAGGATCTTATACAAAAGAGTATAGTGGCAGAGGAGAGTCGAGAAACTTTTATCCAAATACATGAGAAACTTGACAAAGGAATAGATGGAGTATCTGGAGATATAAGGATTCACAGGGCAGATGGTGAATCGGAGTGGGTTAATGTTAAATATGTATTGATGTACGATAAGGATGGCAATCCGACGAAGGCTATAGGAACTGCAATAAATATTGATGAGAGAAAGTCAATGGAGGAGGAATACAAAGCTCTTGTAACATACAAAAACGTTGTATCTAAAAACTTAGTAGCTTTTATTAGACTTGACTTGACCGAAAATAAATTTATTGATTCTGAAGGTGTGGATAATATCGCCCTTCCAAGCGAGGATACTGGGTGTATTACTGTTGATGATTTCTTTGATCAGGTGTATGAGGGGAATTGTGAATTTGCATGTTTACTTGAATATAGAAAACTATTTAATAGGCAAAATCTTCTTGAAAATTATCGTAATGAAAACAAGGCGATAGACTTTGAACATAGAACTAAACTGAATAACGGTAAATTTATTTGGGTAAAATCTCAAGTTCAGATGATAGAAAACCCTTATAATGGTAATATTGAGGCGCTACTTCATGTTACGGATATTCATGATAGAAAAACTACAGAAACCCTTGTACTTGAGATAACCAAGAGAAATTATGATTATATAATTACAGTAGATGCTGTAAATGACTACTTCAAAATGTACACAGATAATATTAATGTTGGTTCAATGATCCCTACAGAAGGTAAATATTCTGAAGGTGTAGAGATACACTGTAGTCATTGTGAGAATGAAGAAACAAAGAATATTACTGCGTATGAAATGAGTATTCCAAATATAATTAGTCAACTGGAAACCAAAGATTCTTTCACTATTAAAACTGTAATTATTGATAGTCATGGAAATAGGCGTATCAAAAAGATAGAAGTATTTTATATTGATAAGGTTAGAAAAATTGTATGTATTTGTAGAATGGATGTTACTGATTTCATAATTACAGAAGAGCAAAGGAATATCGCTCTTACAAGTGCTTTAATTGCGGCAAAACAGGCAAATGCAGCTAAGCTGGACTTTTTGTCTAGAATGAGTCATGAAATTAGAACCCCAATGAATGCTATAATAGGGATGGCAGCAATTGCGAGGCAGTCAAAGATTGAAGATGCAAATGTTCTAGAATGTTTATCTAAAATAGAAGTTTCCTCTAAATTTTTATTATCGCTAATAAACGATATATTGGATATGGGCAGAATTGAAAGTGGTAAGATTTTAATTCAAAAAGAGAAGTTTTCATTGTTTGATTTGCTAATATATGTTAATGGCATAGGGTATTCTCAGGCAAAACTAAAAGAAATTGAATATGAATGTATAATAGATGCTAATTTGCAAGAAAACTATATAGGGGATTTTCTCAAAATACAGCAAATAATTGTTAATGTTGTTTCAAATGCAATTAAATTTACAGATAAGGAAGGTAAAGTAACCTTAGATGTAGAGTGTGTAAATAGAAACCGAGGCCATGACAAAATTAAAATTACAGTAAGTGATACTGGTTGTGGGATTCGTAAAGAATTTATTGACAAAATTTTTGAACCATTTGAACAACAAAGCTCTGACACTATACTGCAATATGGTGGAACAGGATTAGGTCTAACAATTTGCAAAACCTTAGTTGATTTAATGGGAGGAAAAATAACTGTTGATAGCATTGAAGGCATAGGCTCACAGTTTGCAATTGAACTTGAGCTAGAGCAAACAGAGGAAAACAAGACTTCAAAAATTCAAAGAGGTAGCTATGACTTTTCAAATATCAAAACTCTTGTTGTTGATGATGACATTTCAGTATGTGAATATATAGCGGCTATGCTTGATGATATGTGTATTAAGAATAAGTGGGCTACAAGTGGCAAAGAAGCTATTGAAATTGTCAAAAATGCAAGAACAGATGATGAGGATTTCGATTTTATCTTGTTAGATTGGAAAATGCCTGGAATGTCTGGAGTCGAAGTTGCAGTGGAAATTAGAAAGATTGTAGGAGCAGATGTAACTATAATCATTATAACATCCTATTAATGCGAGGCAATTGCAGAGGAAGCCAGGAGTGCTGGCGTTGATTTATTAATAAGCAAACCTATATTTAAGAGTTCTATAATTAAAGCCTTTAGCAAGGATAACGTGAAGTTTGATCAAAGGGAAAACATTGATGAGGCTAAATATGATCTTGACGGTAAGCGAATTCTCTTAGTTGAGGATCATCCTGTAAACGTAGAAATCATTAAAAAACTCCTCGAGTATAGAGGTATTACAGTAGAGTGTGCTGAGGACGGTGGCAGAGGTGTTGAAATGTTCACTGTGGCAGATGAGAATTACTATGATGCTATACTAATGGATATAAAGATGCCTGTTATGGACGGCTTGCAAGCAACTAAGGCAATTAGGCATTTAACCAAAACAGATGCCAGAACTGTACCAATAATTGCGATGACTGCTAATGCTTTTGACGAAGATGTAAATAAATCAAAAGAAGTGGGAATGAACTTACATTTAACAAAACCAATTGAGCCAAAGCGATTATATATGGCACTAGATGATTTAATTAATAAGTAACAAAAATAAAAAATCGACTATGATGGACATAGTCGATTTTTTGTAAATGAGATTTTGTTAATTGCTTTTTTGCGCATTTCTTCTTCTTTTGATATTCTTGCCACCAAGAATCCAAAGAGGAATGATTAGGAATATCCAGTTAAAGATTCCTAAGTATTTGTAAGCTACCTGAATTACCCACATTAAACCAAGTGTTGAAACTGCATAGCAGATTCCAAGACAGATAATAGAGATAGCAGCTTTTCTAACAAGTGGGTTTTTAACATTTCTTAGTACATATGGGTCAAGTCTTTGAACCATACCAAATGTTAAACCTACAGCAGTTGTTATTAGTGCTAAGAACAATAACAATGGATAAATAACTGACAAGAAAGGTAGATCAAGCTGATTAACCATAAATACTGTTGGTAACAGTCTTGCCTGTTCGTCGTTATATATTTCTGGCATACCGCTGAATATTAGTAGACAAATACCAGCAAGCATAATTGTGTTTATAACATAACCAATTCCCATTGCAGCAACTGATTCTTTGCTAGAAGTTGCGCCTTTAAATGAAGCTGCAACGCCTCCAATAGCACCAAACTGGAAACCAGAATAAGTAAGTGCCCAAAGAAGAGAGTTGAAGAATGAACCTTCGGTAGTTCCGCCAGAACCAGAAACACTCCACTTAGAAGCATTTGGATTTACATAGCCTTCAGAGAATAGGTTGACAATGTTTGGCCAGAATTTGAACAATCCGACAACTAAGATGAATGAAATGATTGCCAAAATAGCAATTGTCATAATGATTGCGTTGTTTCTAACAACTTTTTCTCCAAAGATGCAAAGTAATGTAATTATTAAGAACATTAGAATTGAACCCATCCAAATAGGCATTCCAAAAGTTGTGTTTGCTAGAGCAGCACCTGCGGCAATGGCAGCGGCAGAAGCAGCAACAGTAGTAATAACGATACTGATTTCTACAGCGATGGAGCAAAATTTAGATAGAGGATCGAAAGCTTCCTTCGACCAAGCATCATAACTCCATTTGTCTGTTAATCTTGCAATTTCAATACAGAAGTAATATGTGATTGCAATTATTAGAATTGATAGTAATGGCATCAAAGGACCAAACCATCCATGATTTGAAAAATACTGTAGTTCCTGAGTACCGGATGCAAAACCTGCACCGCAGTGAGTAGAGAACCATACAGCAGCAGTACCAAGACTGACTGATGTGAAAAACTTGCCTTTATTCCTTTCCATGATTGACCTCCTTAATAATAATTCATAAAAATGTATAAAAATATATTTAAGTATAGCATGTATGGTATGGTATAATTTAAGGAGTTTATGATGATTTTTCATCAGGAATTTAGATGTGAGTAGGAAAGAGAGAATATAGTGAATATT
>JAVWMQ010000048.1:0-11077 GCA_036637375.1 Anaerovoracaceae bacterium | reverse complement strand
CAGTTGAGTCGGTAATTAAAGCTTGGTATTCGACAAGGGCAAGCAGCTGCTTGTCAATATTCCAAATCGCGGTGCAATCTATTTCAAATTTATCTTTCATTTTTTTCTCCTCCTATACTTACGATACAGTAAGTATAAACTTACTTAGCGAGAAAAGCTAGTGAATAAAAACTTAATAACAAAGACCTCTACTTTTGTGCTGCCAAACAAAAAAAGTAGACCTTAGAAATCTACCGATTATGAAATCGGGTTTTATCGCAAAAAAAATCAAAAGACAAAGTGGGTAACACCTTGGGTAACAGTAAAAGGGGTAAAAAGGGGTAAAAATAGGTGAGAAATTTACAAAAATTAGGAGAAATAAGAAAATAAAAAAGCACTGAAACTGTTGAAATTTCAGTGCTTTTGATGTGGTGCGCCATTAGGGATTCGAACCCCAGACCTTCGCATTCGTAGTGCGCTACTCTATCCAGCTGAGCTAATAGCGCGCAACACGTATGTTGTAATATCTACAACATTGTTAATTATACAGTATAACGCATGTGTTTGTCAAAGAAAAATTACCACAAAATTAAATATAAAGACTTTGTTTTATTTGCTATATTAAATAATTTGATATGTGATATAATTAGCCTAAATAGAGAGGATCAAGACAGCTCAGATTTAATAATCTGAATATAAAACAATTTATTATAATTTGTTTGAGGAGGACTTACTATGAAAGATATGAAGTATCTAGAAGAAAAACCGATTGCTGTTTTAGGCGCTAGTGCGGTTGGTAAAACGTGTGCAGCTGATATTAAGCTAGCTGGCAAAGAAGTGAGATTGTATGCAATGGAACCATATTCTGAGAAATCAATTGCGCATCTTGATCGGACAGGAATCAAACTTGAGGGTGTTCAAAGAAATTTATACGGATTTGAGCGAAGCGGAAAAGTATTTCTTGATCTTGTGACGACAAATATGGAAGAAGCCGTTAAGGGTGTAGGTTTAATCGTAATTGCAATACCGGCTCATGGACATAAAGCTTTTTTTGAGAAGTTAATTCCATTACTTGAAGATGGACAGGTAATTCATATATTTACAGATAATTTTGGAACATTGTTACTTAGAAAAATGATGCGAGAACAAGGATGTAAAAAAGATGTAATTATAGGTGGTTGGTCATCTGCTCCATACGGAACTAGAATTGATGTTATTGGAGGATTTAACCTACCATGTGTTAATGTAAAATATAGGGCGATTACACTAAGAGGCGCAGCTATGCCTATGTCTCACAATGATGAATTTATGGAATCGACAAAATATTTACCATGTTTAGATTCAATCACAAATGGTGATGGATTTCAGATAGGCAACACTGTACTGGATATTGGATTTGCAAATATAAATCCTGTAATACATGTACCAGCAACTATTTTAGGTGTATCAACCATGGAAAACTGGGGTAAAATTTTCGGAGATAGAGAACCAAATTCATACTCAATGTATAGTCATGGGTTATGTAAATCAATCTGTGAAGTTCAGTATCAATTCTACCAAGAAGAAAAAATGTTAGCTGATGCAATAGGTGTAAGTGTTCCGGAATATTCTTATGAATCTTTTTTCTCAAGGAGAAGTATACTTGCACAGGAATATATGGGACTTGATAAGAATGGCAAAGATAATATGAGACTATCTTTGGATGAAGTATCATCAGAGGGAAATGTTGGGCCAGAGAGCATAAACCATAGATACTTAACTGAAGATGTACCAGTTAGTTGCAAAATATATCATGAGCTAGGTGTAAAATTTGGTGTACAAACGCCGATTATTGATACAATGATTGTTCTAGCAGGGGCAATGCATAAAAAGGATTTTTACAAAGAAAGCATATATGGTTTAAGTTATTTAGGAATTAAAGATATGGATAAAAAAGAATTACTAGAGTATTTGAATTATGGAAAATAAGTTGTAGAAAGGAAAGGTAAAAAGATGGAACAGATTAAAATTTTAGGGGTTTGTGCAAGTCCAAGAAGAAACAAACAGACAGAAGTTCTAATGGAAAACGTTTTGAAAGGTTGTGCGGATAGCGGAGCAGAGGTTGAATTAGTTTCCTTAGCTGACATGGAAATTAATCCATGTATTGGGTGTATCACTTGTCAAAAAGGTGGAGAATGTCCAATTGATGATGGTATAAGTGAGGTGTTTAAGAAGATTAAGGAAGCGGATGGAGTTTTAATTGGATCTCCTGTATACTTTTGCGATGTAACTGCTCAATGCAAAATGCTAATAGATAGAAGTTATTCACAGTGGCCAATTAACGGTAACAAGGTGGGCGCAATAGCAACAGTAGCTGGTAGCATTGGATGTTCTGGTGTGATTGACACCTTGAATAATTTTTTTAGTATGCAAGGCATTACAAGTGCTGGATGGGTTGCATTATATGGTAAAACAGAGGACAAAATAATTGCAAAGAAAAAAGCTTATGAGCTTGGACAAAAAATGGTTAAAATTGCAGAATTCCAAAAAAACAATGATAATGGGGCGTATGATTCTATAACTCATGTTGCATATGGTACTCACACATTTTAAGTAAAAATAAATATATTTTGTATATATTATAGTTGATAAAAATTTGCCTAGAGGTTATAATAAATTAAAAGCAACACGAAGTAGGAGGATAGCATTATGGTTAAACTATTAGTAGGAAGAAAAGGCAGTGGCAAAACAAAACAAATGATTGATCTATCAAATGGAAAAGTAGATGCTGGGAATGGAAGTATTATTTTTATTAATAAGAACCACAGATTAACTTTTGATTTGAAACATGACATTCGTGTAATATGTATGGAAGATTTTCCACACATAACAAATATCGATGAATATATCGGTTTCATTTATGGAATAATTAGTTCAGATCACGATATTGAAACAATTTTTATTGATGGAATATTGAAGCATGCAGATGTTTCTTTAGGAAATTTACCAGAGTTCATTGAAAGAATTAAGAAGATGTCAGAAATCTTTGAAATAGAATTCGTTGTTAGTCTAAGCGCTGAAAAAGAAGAAATGATAGGCGTTGATTTCTCTAACTGTGAGATTCTAAATTAATTTAAATGAGTGTAAGAGGCGGTGCTAAGTGCACTGTCTCTTTATTTTAAAAGAAAAAGAAGGTTGTATATAATGAAAATTCGAGTATATGTTGGAATTGGTCTTACCGCTTTTTTGTTTGGAACGATGGAAGTTGCATTAAAGATTGGGGGAAGTGACCTAGATCCATTCCAATTGACTTTTTTAAGATTTTTGATAGGTGGTATTGTTATACTGCCGTTGGCAATTAAAGAATTAAGAGATAATAAAATCAAACTAACAATTAATCAGTTTTTTTATTTGACTATGGTTGGGATTGTTTGCATACCAATAAGTATGTTACTTTTTCAACTTGGGATTTTAAATTGTAATGCGGCAACTGCTTCGGTTTTAATTTCGATTAATCCCTTGTTTACAATGATTTTTGCTCATTATTTTGCAAATGAAAGAATGACAAAGGTTAAGGGTTTAGCAATTATTTTTGGTTTGATAGGAACGATTTTCATGATTAAGCCATGGAATTTGCAAGAAGGAAATAGCGTACTAGGTATTATTTTGATGTTGCTCGCATCGTTGACATTTGGTATTTATACTGTAATGGGCAAAAAGAGTACAAAAGAGATAGGCATTATGGCACAGACGAGCATAAGTTTTATTATGGGTGCAGTGGTACTGCTAATAATTATTGTAGCTATGGGTAAGCCTGTGTTTGAAGGTGTAGGCGATCATCTAGTGCTAGTATCATATGTGGGTATTTTTGTTACGGGATTGGGATATTTGTCATATTTCGTAGCTATAAAGTATTCTGATGCAACGACTGGATCGATAGCTTTCTTTATAAAACCAGCAATTGCACCATTTATGGCAGTGATATTTTTAGGCGAGCATATTATGTGGAATACTTATGTGGGGATAGGTTTCGTACTTATTGCTTCTTATGTTAATTTAAAGGAGAGTAAAAAGATAAATGGTAGTGATAGATGATATTAAAAAAATTTACAGCAATAGAAAAGTTGAAACAGTTGGAAAACATAGGTATTTTTCTGTTTTGCTGCCAATTGTTGAAGATGAGGGTATATTAAAAATTCTTTTTGAAATTAGGTCATTAACTTTAGATACTCAGCCGGGAGAAGTTTGTTTGCCTGGAGGAGAAATTGAGAAGTTTGAAAGCCCATGTGAGGCAGCTCTTCGTGAAACGAGAGAGGAAATTGGCGTTACTGATATTGAAATTTTAGGGCAAGGTGATGATTTGATTCCTGGATTTGGGTTTACAATGCATACCTTTATTGGAAAGTTTGGAGAAAATTATAAACAAGAATTAAAGCTTAGCAAAGATGAAGTTCATGATGTTTTTTTGGTTCCTATAGATTGGTTTATGAATAATGAACCTGATACTCATATATTAGATATTGTTCAACTAGCGAAAGAAGACTTTCCATATGACAAAATTAAATTTGAAAATGGATATAATTTTAGAAGAGGAAAGGCTGAGGTCCCAATTTATGTATATGAAGATAAAGTGATTTGGGGGCTTACTGCAAGAATAATAAATAAATTTGTTAAGGTATTAAGTACTATGAAAAAGTAATGTTCTAAGGTATAATTTAATGTATTAGAATAGAAGGAGATAGTGATTATGAAGAGGAAAATATCTGTAGTTTTAGTTCTGTGCTTAGCTTTTTTGGTTGTAGGGTGCAGTGATAACACTAACGAAGTTATAAAGCAAAAACCTATGGTAATAATGTTGACAGGGGTGGCTGGAATTGGAGACCAATCTTTTAATGATTCTATTTGGGCTTCTTTAGAAAAAGCACAAGAAGAAACAGAGGTGGAAATTAGATGTATTGAATCTAAAGATAAAAGAGACTTCAAATCAAATATTAAAATTGCTGCTCAGGACAATCCAGCACTTGTTGTTTGTGTTGGATCTGAGTATAGGACTGTTTTGAATAAAGTTGCGGAGAAATATAAAGATACAAAATTCTTATTAGTTGATGATGAAACTGTGGGAGAAAATGTTTCTAGCATTAGTTTTGCCGAAAATGAAAGTGGATTTTTGGCTGGCGTTTCGGCTGCTATGGAAACTAAATCTAAGATCGTTGGTTTTGTAGGTGGAGAGAAGATTAAAAGTATAAAAGAGTTTAATTATGGATTTATTGCAGGGGTTAAAAGTATTGATGAAGAAATAACTGTAATAAGTGAATTCACAGGCAACTTTAATGATAAGGATTCAGGATTTAATCTTGCAAAAAAACAAAATGAATTAGGCGCTGATGTTATTTTTCAAGCTGCGGGAATAGGTGGTCTTGGAGTTATTGAGTGTGCAGGTGAAAATGACTTTTGGGTAATTGGGGTTGATAAAGATCAATCTATGTTAAATTCTAAACATGTGCTTTGCTCTGCCATCAAGAATTTTGATGAAGGCATTATGGAAGCAGTAAAGAAAGCAGAGAAAGGTGAATTCCAAAGTCAGAACAAAGTGTATGACTTAAAAGAAAATGGAGTAGGTATTAGTGATAGGGCTGGAAATCTTTCTCCTGAAACAAAAGAAGTAATTGCAATTTGGACTAAAGCTATTGAAGATAAAAAGGTTATTGTACCAGATAGTTTAGTCAGTTTAGAAAGTTATGAGATACCAGAGATATAATTTATGAGTTTTTTACCAATAAATAGAGCAGATATGGACAAAAGAGGATGGAGTGAAGTTGACTTTGTATTAGTTACAGGCGACGCATATGTTGATCACCCTTCTTTTGGAACTGCTATAATAAGTAGACTATTAGAACGATATGGATATAAGGTGGGAATATTAGCACAACCTGATTGGAAGGATGCTAATGATTTCAAACGCTTTGGAAAACCAAGACTAGGATTTTTAATTAATTCAGGGAATGTAGATTCTATGGTTAATCACTTTTCAGTGTTTAAACATAGGAGGCGAACTGATCAATATTCTCCTGGTGGAGAACCTGGAAAGAGACCGGATCGTGCAGTTATTGTATATTCAAATAGGGCAAAAGAAGCATACAATGATGTTCCTATAATTATAGGTGGACTTGAAGCAAGTTTAAGACGTCTAGGGCATTATGATTATTGGGATGATAAGGTTAGACGTTCAATATTATTAGATAGTAAAGCAGATATTCTAATATATGGAATGGGAGAGAAGGCCATTGTTGAGGTTGCTGAAGCTCTTGAATCTGGTATAGAAGCTAAGTATATTGGCTGGATTAAAGGCACTTGTGTAAAAGTTAATGAGCTTGATGATGAAACTTTGGAGTTACCAACATTTGAAAATGTTTCTGGTGACATAGATGCTTATTGTAAAAGTTTTGCAATTCAATATAAGAATAATGATAGTATATCGGCAAAAAAACTTGCAGAAAAATATGACGAGCATCTCTATGTTCTTCAAAATCCGCCACAAGATCCTCTAGAGAGAATAGAATTAGATGATATATATGGCTTACATTTTGAGAGGAATTATCATCCGAGCTATGAAGAGGCTGGTGGTGTCCCTGCAATTAAAGAGGTTAAATTCAGCTTAATTAGCAATAGAGGGTGCTTTGGTGGATGTGCTTTTTGCGCAATTACATACCATCAAGGTCGTCAGGTTAGAAGTAGAAGCCATGAGTCCATAATAAGTGAAGCTAATATAATCAAAGAATTTCCTGATTTTAAGGGTTATATTCATGATGTGGGTGGACCAACTGCAAACTTTAGAAATCCTTCATGTCAGAAACAGCTTGATTATGGGGTTTGCAGTGACAAGGATTGCTTGTTTCCAAAACCATGTAAAAATTTAGATGTTAGCCATACTGATTATTTGAAACTATTGCAAAAAGTTCGTAATATTGATGGGATAAAAAAAGTATTTATTAGATCGGGAATACGATATGATTATGTTATGGCAGATAAGGATCAGACATTTATAAGAGAACTTTGCAAAAATCATATTAGTGGAACCTTAAAAGTTGCTCCTGAACATGTGGCAAGTAATGCATTATCTTGTATGCATAAACCTGATAAAAAAGGATTTGTAGAGTTTTCAAAAAAATATAGAGAGATTAATGAAAACTTGGGATTGAAGCAATATTTAATACCATATCTGATTTCATCTCACCCAGGAACAACTCTTGATGATGCTATTGAGTTGGCATTGTATTTAAAAGAAAGTGGATTTATTCCAGATCAAGTACAGGATTTCTATCCTACACCAGGCACGTTGGCAACATGCATGTACTATACTGAAAAAGATCCATTAACAATGAAAGATATCTATGTTCCAAAAGATATGCAAGAGAAGAAAATGCAAAGAGCTCTTGTTCATTTTAATAAAAAGGAAAATAAATCAATGGTTATTAGAGCATTAACCAAAGCAAACAGAAAAGATTTAATTAATATTTTTTATCCAATTAGAGGTAAGGGCAGATGAGTGTACCAATAGATTTCATAAAAATACTTAATGAAAGTGAAAATCGCTATAAGAAATTCGATGGATTTGAGTTTCATCCATTAATTCGTATTAATGGAAACGAGAACATTTTGGGTTTTGGTGATAATCAAAAATTTATGAAATGCTTATTAGAGACAAAAGGTTTAAAGGAAAAAGTTCAACTGATATATGTTGACCCTCCATTTTACTCTAAGGCAAATTATGCTGCTAGCTTTAGTATTGATGGTGGAAATATTAAACCAAAAGCCTATGAAGACCGCTGGCAAAACAACAAAGAAGAATATTTGACCGTTTTGTGCACTCAAATTAGGTTTATGAAGGATTTGCTAAAAAAAGAGGGATGTATATTTGTGCATCTTGATTGGCACATTGTACATTATGCAAAAGTATTATTAGATAGTATATTTGGTGAAGATAATTTTGTAAATGAAATAATCTGGCAATATAAATCAGGAGGAAGCAATAAACGTAAGTTTGCTAGAAAGCATGATACTATTCTTTTTTATAGCAAAAGTGATGCTTATGTTTTTAATATTCAAAAGGAAAAGTCTTATAACAGAGGATTGACGCCATATTATTTTAAGGGTGTTGAAGAATTTAAGGATGACATTGGTTGGTATACATTGGTGAACCAAAGAGATGTCTGGAATATCGATATGGTAGGAAGAACTTCAAAAGAACGAACTGGATATGCCACGCAAAAACCAGAAGCTTTAATTGAAAAAATTATTTTAGCCTGTTCCAAAGAAGGTGACATATGTGCAGATTTTTTTGGTGGATCTGGAACTTTAGCTGCAGTAGCTCAAAAATTAAACAGAAAGTTCATATCCTGTGACATAGGTAAAATTGCAAATTCCTCTATTCTAGCAAGACTTGGTTATGATGAATTGTCCCTTGAAGTCTTAGGTGAAAAAAAGTTTAAAAATGAAATGGAATTGAAAACAGAAATAAAAAAGGAAAATGGAAAGATTAGAATAGCTATAAAAAGTTATATTATTAAAGATGATAATATATTTTTAGATAAAAATACCAAAGCAGAGTTCTTTGATAAAAGTCGAAAATATCCATGGGAGTTTATTAATTACCTGGGTATAAGAGAAAAAACCAATGAAGATGTATTTATGCCGAGTGTAAGCTTTACAAAAAAGGATGATTCCTTTGAGGAGATAATAATAAATAATAATTTGCAATTCAAAACTATTGAAATTATGGCAATTGATATTTTTGGTAATCAGTTTAGAACCATATGTGAGGTTTAATAGAATGGCTAAGGTAAAAGAGAAAATAAATAAAACGAAGGTTAAAGAATTTTTGGTAGACATGATACTCTTATTTATAGCATGTTCTGCTGGAGCTTTTTCGACAGTGTCTGTGATGATTCCAAATGGATTGACTTCTGGAGGGCTTACAGGTATTGTTAGACTTCTACATCATGCAATTCCAATTGATTTTTCTACATTATATTATTGTGCGTCATTTTTGATTGTTATAACAGTTGCTATTGTACTTGGGATCAAAGAGTCTAGAAAGATATTGCTATTAACAGTAATGTATCCTACAGTCCTAAAACTATTTGAAATGCTAGATGTAGAGTTTTTGCAAGAAAAAGATATTTTGTTAGCCGCTGTATTTTGTGGAGTGTTTTCAGGACTATGTGCAGGGATCGTTTTTTGGAGAGGATACTGTTTCAGTGGGACAGATGCAATTGCAAAAATAATTAGAAAAAAAATGTTACCACATGTTTCACAAAGTAAAATAATGTTATCAATTGATGCCATAGTTATAGTTTGTTCTGCCTATTTGTTTGGAAGGAATATTGCTCTTTATGCACTTATTACACAAGTCGTTATATCAAAAACCATAGATACAGTAATGTTTGGTCTTGAATCAAAAATTGTTCAGATGGAAATAATAACTAAGAGTAAAAAGGACGAAATTGCAAGTTATATTATGGAAGAAATAGGTAGAGGTGTTTCAAGTGAAAAGGTTACGGGTATGTATACTCTAGAGGTTTATGCTAAACTAAGAGTAATGTGTTCTCCGCGAGAAAGTATTGTAATTAAAAAACATTTACAAAGTATAGATGAAAATGTTTTTGTTACAGTAATTCAAGCTGACAGTGTGTGGGGAAATGGAAAAGGCTTTAAAAGTATAGATGAAGAGGAACGTTAAAAACGTTGAAAATAAAGGAAAATTAAAAAAGTACTAGATGAATCTAGTACTTTTTTAGTGACGTTAATGTAATGCTTAGAACTTTTTTATTATTGTAAAATAATTCTGAAAACTCTATACTTGGGTTTGTTAAGTCGTTTAAAAAATGAACTTACAAGGATTTATTACACAACATTATTACATTATTACTTTATTACCATGTATAATGGAGGAGGTTCATTATGGGTAAAAAGATTCCTATGTGGCAAGTGTGTATCGTAATGTTATTCCTTATCCTATGCTTAATGTACTCAATGGATATTTTTGCAAAAATGGGTATTAAAAGTCTAGCATCAGGATATGGCGAAGCACATATTCCACTTATTTTAACTGCTATATTAGCAGGTTGCGTAGCTATCCTAAACGGATACAAATGGTCTTATCTAGAAGCTGGTATTTTAGCTTCAATTAACAGGTCAATGCAGGCAATGTTAATCCTTATGACAGTAGGTATGCTTATTGGAGCATGGATTGCAGCAGGCGTTGTACCAGCAATGATTTATTATGGTTTGATGATACTTAAACCAAGTATCTTCCTTGTAGCCAGTTGTCTGCTTTGTTGTATAGTATCACTTGCAACAGGTTCTTCATGGACAACAGCAGGAACAATTGGTATAGCACTAATTGGTATTGGACAGGGTCTTGGTATGGAGCAAGCAGTAACAGCTGGAGCTATCGTATCTGGAGCATACTTCGGTGACAAAATGTCTCCACTATCTGATACAACAAACTTAGCACCTGCAATTGCAGGATCAACATTGTTTGATCATATTAGACATATGATTTGGACAGTAACACCATCTCTACTAATTGCGCTTGTAATTTATGCTATCTTAGGAACACAGGTTTCTGGAGGCGGAGATCTAAGTGCAGTAGCAGCAATCCAGGATGGTCTTAAAGAAGCGTTTACAATCAACCCAATATTACTAGTTCCACCAGTAGTGGTAATCTTAATCGTAGCACTTAAGCTACCAGCATTACCAGGTCTGTTTGGAGGAATTATTCTAGCTTGTATTCTTGGTTCAATATTCCAAGGTATTCAGTTTGGAGATTGGTTCGGAATTACTCACTATGGATATACATTTAATGTAAATGATGCATTTAATGCAACAAGCAATTCTTTGATGGCAGCTCATCCAGAAATTGCAACTACATATGACGTGTCAAGCTTATCTGAACTAAGTCAGGGCGATTTCGCAGCAGTGACTAGCCAATACGGTTTAGATGTAGCAACACAGACACAGTTTAACTTAAAAGAACTTTTAACTAGAGGCGGAATGAGTTCAATGCTTTGGACTATTAACTTAATCATCTGTGCAATGTGTTTCGGTGGAATCATGG
>JAVWMQ010000047.1:0-11972 GCA_036637375.1 Anaerovoracaceae bacterium | reverse complement strand
AAAAAACTGGACAATAGCTTGTCCAGTTTTTAAATGTTATAATTCTAGTTCATACATCGTCATTGCTAGAGCTGCAATACTTGCAGTCTCAGTTCGTAAAATTGTACTCCCTAGTGATACACAAAGTGCACCTTTTTTCTTTAGTTCAAAAGCTTCTTCATCAGAAAATCCACCTTCTGGTCCAATTATAATCGCAACCTTCAGAGGCTTACTTTCTAAATCTCTAAGAGCTTTTTTTATAGTCAAGTTTTCCTCATTTTCATATGGAAATATAACTATATCATTTTCAGCTAAAAGGTTCAAAGCTTCATCAAAACCAACTGCATCAAATACTGTAGGTATAAGACCTCTTTGGCATTGTTTTGCCGCTTCCTCGCCTATAATTCTCATTCTATCAATCTTTTTATAAAAAGAACCCTTATCTGATACGACAGTTCTCTTCATAAAAACCGGAATAATATTTTTAACACCAAGTTCGACAGACTTTTGCACTACTAGATCCATCTTCCCCTGCTTAGGAACTCCCTGGAACAATGAAATTTGCGTTTTAGGTTCTCTTGCAAATTTTTGTTTATCCAAGATTTTAACAACGACCTCATGCTTATCAATAGATTCAATTTCACATCTGTATTCCCACATTAAACTATCAGAAACATCAATTATATCTTGAGTTCTTAATCTAAGCACTTTTGTAATATGCTGAACATCAGATTTACTATTAATTGTAATACTACTTTCGCCGATCATATTACTATCTACAAAAAATCTACTCATTTTGCTGCAATTGCGCTCCAATCGCCTCTATCTAAAACTTTAACTACAGTTAGTCCTACTTCATTTAAACCTTCAATAACCATATCTTTTTTCTCATTTAAAATTCCTGAAGATATAAAAACGCCACCTTCATTCATATGATTCTTTACAGCCTTAGAAAGCATAACTACCATCTCAGCCATTAAATTCGCAACTACAATATCACCCTTGAAGTCGATACCCTTAGTTAAATCTGCTTCTTTAATTACAATATTTCCTTCGCATTTATTCATTTCTACATTTTCTTTAGCAACTTCTACTGCTATAGGATCAATATCAACACCTAAGATGTCTTTAGCTCCAAGCAAAGATGCAGCTATTGCAAGTATACCAGAACCAGTACCAACATCTAAAACAGATTTGCCATCACAGCCAAATTCCTCCATCAATGTTGCGCACATAGCTGTAGTTTCATGGTCACCAGTTCCAAAAGCCATACCTGGATCTAGTTCAAGTACTTTCATATCATTTGGAATTTCATCTTCTTCCCATGATGGTCTTACAACAATAGAATCAGTCAACTTAATTGTCTTGAAATGCTCTTTATATGAGTTCATCCAATCCTCATCATCAATAACATTAACTTTTAACTCTAATGAACCTAAATTACCATTTTCACCAAAAGTACCTTCCAAAGATTTAAGTTCTGCTAAAGCATTTTTTAATTCTTCAAATTTCACTTTACCTTCAGCTGTATCCTCTAAATAAACAGTTATCTTTGGATCTTCGTTTTTATCTATGATGTTTTCATCTACATAATCCCAATCATATGAATTCTTTTTTTCAAGTTGTTCAATTGCAGTTCTAGGATTATCTATTACAGATTCTGTAATTCCAATATTCATCAAAGTTGCTGTAACTTCTTCAATACCAAAATCTGTTGTAATTATACTTGCTTCAATGTACTTCATTATATATGCCTTTCAACGCTTTCTTTGATTGTTTTTATTGATGCATCAGTAGCATGTCTATCCACTTGTTTTCTGAATTTCTCTTCACGAGATAAGTTTCCAGCACCACCAACGCAGCCACCTTCACATGCCATACCTTCAATGATATTATTTAGCAATACATTTTTTGAAGCTCTCATTAATGCCGCTTTACACTTATCAAGTCCTTCACAAGCAATTGGGTTTACTTCAAAATCAATAGTATCATCTTCCTTAATTGATTGTACAACAGCCGCTGCAACTCCACCACTTCTAGCGAATCCTCTACCAAATCCAGTTGCATCATCTAATAAGCTTTCTGGTAAGTCTTCAATAACAATGTCCTTGCTATCAATAAGCGCTTGTAATTCCTCATATGTCATTACAAAATCAACAAAATCTTTCACTTTATCAAGTTTCGCTTCCGCTTTCTTTGCAACACAAGGTCCAATAAATACCACCTTACAGTTTGGATCTTTTTCCTTTAGCATACTTCCCATTTCTCCCATAGGTGAAAGATTGTGTGAAATATGACAAGTTAGCTCAGGAAATTTTGTTTCTACATACTTAACAAATGCTGGGCAACAAGATGTTGTCAAGAAACCTTTTTCTACAAGTTCTCTCGCTTCTTTGTATGCAACAATATCTGCAGCTTCAGCAACTTCAGAAACAGTTGCAAATCCAAGTTCTTTAATTGCAGAAACAATCTGCCCTAATTGAGCATAGTCGAATTGACTTGCAAAAGCAGGTGCAACAATAGCATGAACCTTGTACGCCTCATTGTTATTGCTATTTCTAATTAAATTAATAATGTCTACCATATATGATTTATCTACAGTCGCACCAAATGGACAAGCTCTCACACACGCCCCACATGATACGCAATTTTCATAATTAATTTCAGCTTCCTCTGTTTCCGCCATATGTATTGCATCTGCTTTACATGCACGTTCACAAGGTCTTTTGAAGTTATTTATAGCAGAGTAAGGACATGCATTTGCACATTGACCACATTCCACACATTTACTCTTATCTATATGAGCTTTATATTCTTTATCAAATGTAATAGCACCAAATTTACATTTACTTGCACAAGCATGTGCTAAGCAACCCCTACAAAGGTCAGTTACAACATGCCCTGCTTTTGGGCATTCATCGCAAGCAATATCAATTACTTCTATTACATTTGGGTTTTTCTTGTTACCACCAAGAGCAATTCTTATTCTTTCAGCTACAATCGCTCTATCTTTATATATACAACACCTATTAGAAGGCTCCCCTTTTTTTACAATAGTTTTTGCGATTTCATCAAAAACCGAAAAAACTTCTGTCCCTTCCCAAGAGTGTTTTGCTACCTCTCTTAGAACTTTGTACTTTAATAGTTGCACATC
The DNA here is from genome assembly GCA_036637375.1 of Anaerovoracaceae bacterium. Taxonomy (GTDB): domain Bacteria; phylum Bacillota; class Clostridia; order Peptostreptococcales; family Anaerovoracaceae; genus JAVWMQ01. The sequence goes on along the minus strand of JAVWMQ010000047.1, from coordinate 8,839 downwards.
AGTTTCAAATTTTCTCATTAACATTCTCCTCATTACTTAAAATAAGGGCGCAAACAGCATTTGCGCCCTAAATGGTTCTTTAATAAAATTATTATATAATCTTATTTTACTGAAGCGTCAAATAAAGCTTCTGCATTATCCCATGCTTCAATAATCTGTGGAACAACTTTGAATAAGTCTCCTACGATTCCGTAGTCAGCTACTTCAAAGATTGGAGCATCAGCATCTTTGTTGATTGCAACGATGATGTCTGAATTCTGCATACCAGCTAAGTGCTGGATAGCTCCTGAAATACCACATGCGAAGTAGATTCTAGGTTTAACAGTTGTACCTGTCTGACCAACCTGATGAGAATGATCAATCCAACCAGCATCTACGCAAGCTCTTGAAGAACCTACAACTCCGCCAACTTTTTCAGCGAACTGTTTCATTAATTCAAATCCACTTTCGTCACCAAGACCTCTACCACCTGAACAGATGATTTCAGCATCAGTTAGAGAAACCATTTCTTTTGCAGATTTAACGATTTCAACAATCTTAGTTCTGATATCTGCTTCAGCGATTTCTGGCTTGAATACTACAAGTTCTCCAGTTGCTCCAGCAACAGGTTCTCTCTTAGACATTACTCCAGGTCTTACTGTAGACATCTGAGGTCTAGTCTTAGGACAAATGATTGTAGCCATTAGGTTACCACCAAATGCTGGACGAGTCTGTTTGATTCCTGTGCTTGGATCGTTAGGATCAAGTGTAGAAGTATCAAGAGTAGTTTCTTTGTTAGCGAACTGAATGTAGCTTGAAACTTTAACGTCTAGTCTTGTACAGTCAGCTGTTAGACCAGTGTTTACTCTAGCTGCAATTCTTGGAGCTAAGTCTCTACCAATGTGAGTAGCACCGTATAGAACGATTTCTGGTTTATGTACAGCAATCGCATCTGTGATTACTTTTGTATAAGCATCAGTAGTGAAGTTCTTTAGTAGTGGATCCTGAATTAGAATAACTCTTTCAGCACCGTATGCATAACATTCATCAGCTAGGTTATCAATTCCATCACCAACTAATACTGCACAAACTTTTGTATCTTCACTGATTTCTTTTGCTAGTCTGTAGCCTTCACCGATTAATTCAAGAGCAACGTTCATTAATTTTCCGTCTCTCTGTTCAGCAAATACCCAAACATCCTTGTATGCGCTTAAGTCAACTGCTTCATCATCACCAGTTTTTTCGATTGCATCGAATTTACATGCAGCGATACACTGGTTACAAGCAGTACATTTGCTATTGATTTCAGCAACTTTTCCGTTCATTTCAATAGCATCAAATGGACAAGCTTTGATACAAAGCTTACATCCTTTACAATTATCTTTTATAACTTGAATAGCCATTTCGTATTTCCTCCTCCTTTATTTAGATTACGTGCTTGCCTTTTAGGCCGATAAGTAGCTTTTCAGCGATTTCAGCATCACTGTGACCTTCGATCATTTCGCCTTTGCCCTTTGGAGCAGGTGTGAATGAACGGAATACGTTTGTAGGAGATGCGTCAAGACCAACAGTTGTTAAGTCTACTTCTACATCTGCAGCACTCCAAACGTGGATAGGTTTCTTGCTAGCACTGTAAATTCCAGGTACTGACATATATCTTGGAGTATTAAGCTCTTTGATAGCTGTTAGCATGCAAGGAGTCTGAATTTTGATGATTTCATATCCATCTTCAAGATTTCTTTTTACTGTAATGTCTTTCATGTTATCAGCAATTTCGAATTCTTCTACATATGTAACCTGTGGAAGGTCTAGTTTTTCTGCGATCTGAGGTCCTACCTGAGCAGTATCTCCGTCGATAGCCTGTCTTCCAGCAAAGATTAAGTCAAATTTGCCAATTTCTTTTTCAGCTCTTAGGATTGTAGCTGAAAGTGCATTTGATGTTGCCCATGTATCAGATCCGCCAACAGCTCTATCACTAATAAGAACACCTTCGTCAGCTCCCATAGCTAAACATTCTAGTAACATATCCTGAGCCTGTGGAGGTCCCATAGTTACTACTGTAACATGAACGTCGTCTTTCATGTCTTTGATTCTTAAAGCTTCTTCTAGAGCGTTTGCATCGTCGTGGTTTAGGATGCTTGGAACGCCATCTCTGATTAATGTGCCTGTTTTAGGGTTGATTTTAATTTCATTTGTATCAGGTACCTGTTTTGCACATACAAGTATATTAAATGCCATTTGTCATTTCCTCCTTTGTTTATTTAAATACTGCGCCTGCGATTACCATTTTCTGAACTTCTGAAGTTCCTTCGTAAATTTCAGTAATCTTAGCGTCTCTCATCATTCTTTCTACCGGATAATCCTTAGTGTAACCGTATCCACCATGTAGCTGTACAGCTTTAGTAGTTACGTACATTGCAGTTTCGGCAGCAAATAATTTTGCCATTGCGGCATTCACACTGTATGGAAGGTGCTTATCTTTACAATCCGCTGCTTTGTAAACAAGCAGTCTTGCAGCTTCAATCTGTGTAGCCATATTAGCAACTTCAAACTGAAGAGCCTGGAATTGTGATAATCTCTTACCAAACTGTTTTCTTGCCTTCATGTATTCAACTGTTACGTCAAGAGCTCCCTGAGCAATACCTAAAGCCTGAGATGCAATTCCTATACGTCCACCATCTAGTGTCGCCATAGCAATTTTAAATCCTGCTCCAATATCTCCAAGAAGTCTATCTTTTGGAATTTTGCAATTCTGGAAAATAAGTTCTGTTGTTGATGAACCGCAGATACCTAGTTTGTCTTCAGTTTTGCCAATTGAGAATCCTTCGTCATCTTTTTCTACGATGAACGCAGAGATTCCTCTTGTTCCTTTTGATTTGTCTGTCATAGCCATTACACAGAATGTATCTGCGTATCCACCGTTAGTAATGAAAACTTTTGCTCCATTTAATAACCAGTGATCACCTTTGTCTTCTGCTCTAGTTTGCTGTCCGCTTGCATCTGTTCCTGCATTTGGTTCAGTTAATCCAAAAGCTCCTAACTTTCTTCCTGAGCATAAGTCTGGAAGATATTTAGCCTTCTGTTCATCTGTTCCATAATTGAAAATTGGCCATGCGCATAGTGATGTATGTGCAGAGCAAATTACTCCAGTTGTAGCGCAAACTCTAGATAATTCTTCTACAGTGATAGCGTAAGAAATATGGTCAGCGTTAGCTCCTTCAAATTCTGCAGGGAATGGTACTCCCAATAGCCCGTACTTTGCCATCTTTTCTACAGTTTCTTCAGGAAATCTGTGTTCTGCATCTACCTCAGCCGCAATTGGTTCAACTTCAGTTAGTGCAAACTCTCTTACCATTTTTCTAACAAATTCTTGTTCTTTAGTTAGTTGAAAGTTCATGTAAATGCCTCCTTAAAAATTAATAAACGGTACTCAATTTTATCGTACTTAAAATTGTACACAGTAAATAATGTCAGTTGTTATTTTTATAACAACTACGTTACTATTGAAACATTTTTTCCCCTTTTTTGCAAGTGGTTTTTAACTTTTTGTTCAAATTTATTAATTTTTTCAAGAGATTTTATGAAAAATTAGTTTATCTAGGATAAATATCAATAGTTTCTAGTGAATCTACCGCATCATTAACTAATTTCTCTACATCTAATTTACCCTCTGATTCAAGTATCTTGTCAAGTTTAGGTTTTGTGACAGGATGCTTTGGTAAAAATACTGTACAACAATCTTCATATGGTAAAATTGAAGTATCATAAGTTTCTATTTCTTTTGCAATATCCATAATATCCACCTTATCCATAGCGATAAGTGGTCTCATAACAGGCATTGTCACTGCAGCATCTGTAACAACTATAGATTCTGCTGTCTGACTTGCAACCTGTCCTAAGCTTTCTCCTGTAATTAACATTTTACAATCGTATTTTTCTGCAACTTTTTCTGCAATTTTCATCATAAAGCGTCTTACAAGTATTGTTGTTTCATCTTCATTACAATTTTTTACGATTTCTTCTTGTATTGGAAGTAAGTTAATTACATGCATTTTAAATCTGCTACAATAAATTGCAATCTGACTAGCAAGGTCTTCAACCTTCTGCTGTGCTCGCTCACTTGTATAAGGATATGAATGAAAGTGAATTGCCTCAACTAGCATTCCTCTCTTGGCCATCAAGAAGGCCGCTACAGGGCTGTCTATTCCTCCAGAAAGCAAAACTAGACCCTTACCATTAGTCCCTAACGGAAGTCCGCCAAATCCTGCAATTTTTTGCTGATAGATGTATGTCTTTTCTCTTCTAACATCAACAAATAAATAAACCTCTGGATTGTGAACATCAACCTTTAAAACTTTACATCCCTTTAATACTGCTCCACCAACTTGCCTTGCGATTTCTGGTGATTTCACTGGAAAATTCTTGTCAGCTCTCTTAGCATCTACCTTAAAAGTTTTGATGCCCTTTTCGTCAATTAATTCCATCATATATTTTACTGATGCTTCGTATATATCTTCCATGTTAGATTCAATTTCAACAGCTGGGCTTATTGATGCAACTCCAAAAACTTTTGAAATTTCTTTTATTACCAAATCTTTTTCTAATTCCTTTGGTGTCCTTACAAAAATAAGACCTTCATGCCTATTAACTTTTACACCATCAAACTTCTTTAAAAGTTTTCTTATTCTTTCAACAAGCATTTTTTCAAAATATGGTTTATTTTGACCTTTTAATGCTACCTCACCACATCTAACGATGTATACCTTCTTATCTTCCATTAATTAACACTCCTCTTTATCTAAAACTTCCTAGTTTCCTAAACCTAGTTACTGCCGATTTGACTTTATCAATTACATAATCCATTTCATCAATTTTATTAAATTCACTGAAGCTAAATCTAATTGCAGATTCGATTTCTTCATTTCTAAGCCCCATTGCTTTTAACACATGGCTACCACCCTTTTTGTGAGAAGAACATGCTGAACCTGATGATACAAAAATACCCTCTTGCTCAAGAGTGTGAAGAATAACTTCACTTCTTGTCCCCAAAAATGAAATGTTCAAAATGTTTGAAACACCATCTTCTGGACTGTTTACTTTTATATCCTTAACTTCATTTATAAGACCATTTAGTAGGTAGTCCTTTATATTCCCAATATCTTTTTTCATTTCTGCAGCTTTTCCAAACCCAGCTATGGCAGGTACATTTTCCGTTCCCGACCTATACCCTCTTTCTTGTCCTCCACCTAAGATTAATGGTTTAAAGTTCATATCCTTTTTGATATACAACGCACCAATACCCTTAGGTCCATGAATTTTATGTCCACTAACACTAATCATATCAACTTTTGGAATAGTAACTTTACCAAAGCCTTGAACTGCATCTGTATGAAAAACACTTTTTTGTTTAAGCTTATAAAGTTCTCCAATTGGCATAATTGTTCCAACCTCATTATTTACGGTCATAATTGAAGTTAATATTGTTTCCTCATCTATTGCAGCCATATAATCTTCAATTTTTATTTTACATTCTTTATCAACAGGCAGATATGTAACTTTGAAACCTTGTTTTTCAAGCTTTGCAAAAGCCTCTAAAACCGCCGGATGTTCTACTTGACTTGTTATTAACTTATTCCCTCTTCGTTTATTTGTTTCAGCAACAGAAAAAATCGCAGCATTGTCGCTTTCTGTTCCTCCTGATGTAAAAACTATTTCCTCTGGCATAGCATTAAGACTAGCTGCCAACTGTTTTCGTGCTGTTTTGATATGGTTTTCTGCAGTCAATCCCATCTTGTGAAGTGATGATGGATTTCCAAAATCATCATTCATGCATCTAATCATAATCTCTGTAACTTCTTTGTATTGTCTTGTTGTTGAACTATTATCTAAATATATAAACATAATCTCTCCATATTAAAGGGGTAGCAACAGCTACCCCTCTTTTAGTAATATTATTTTGCGTAATCTACAGCACGAGTTTCTCGTACAATATTTACTTTGATCTGACCTGGATAGTTTAATTCTTCTTCAATTTTTTTAGAAATTTCTCTAGCCAAGTATGGCATTTCTTCATCTTTAATCTGATCAGGTTTAGCAATAATTCTGATCTCTCTGCCAGCCTGAATGGCAAATGATTTCTCAACACCTTCAGTTGTATTTGCTATTTCTTCTAGGGCTTCAAGCCTCTTAATGTATGTCTCTAGAGTCTCTCTCCTAGCTCCTGGTCTTGCTGCTGATAAAGCGTCTGCTGCTGCTATTAAAATAGCTTCCATAGTTGTCGGTTCATAATCACCATGATGAGATTTCATTGCATCAATTACTGCTTGAGATTCCTTGTATTTTTTTAGAACCTCCATACCAATTTCTACATGAGTTCCTTCTTTTTCGTGATCAAGTGCTTTACCTATATCATGAAGTAGCCCTGCTCTCTTAGCTAACGCCACATCCATTCCTAGTTCACCGGCCATTAATCCTGCTAGTTCTGCAACTTCTTCTGAATGCTGTAATACATTCTGTCCATATGAAGTTCTATATTTAAGTCTACCTAACAGTTTTACTAACTCTGGATGCAAGTTATGTATTCCAACATCAAATGTTACTTGCTCCCCAGCATCTTTAATAATAGCCTTTATCTCTCTCTCTGATTTTGAAACCATCTCTTCAATTCTTGCTGGATGGATTCTTCCGTCTACTATCAATTTTTCTAATGTTAATTTCGCAATTTCTCTTCTAATCGGATCAAATCCAGATAATATAACAGCTTCTGGCGTATCATCAATTATCAATTCAATTCCAGTTGCAGTTTCAATAGCACGAATGTTTCTACCTTCTCTACCAATGATTCTACCCTTCATTTCTTCGTTTGGTAATGCTACAACTGATACCGTACTTTCTGTAACATGATCTGCTGCACATCTTTGTATTGCACCGACAATAATTTCTTTTGCTTTTTTATCTGCTTCTTCTTTTGTTCTAGTTTCTACTTCCTTAATGATCATTGAAGCTTCTACTTTAATATCACTTTCTATACTAGATAACAAAATGTCTTTTGCTTCCTCTTTTGTATATCCTGATATCTTTTCTAGTTCCTCAACTTGCTTTTGGTGAAGTTCCTCTAGCGATTTTCTCTTCTTTGCAATATCTTCTTCTTTGTCTGTAATGCTTTGTTCTTTTCTCTCAATGTTCTCTAGTTTCCTATCAATAGATTCCTCCTTTTGGATTAATCTGTTTTCAGACTTAGAGATTTCATTTCTTCTCTCTTTAATTTCTTTTTCTGCTTCATTTTTTAATTGTAAAGCCGACTCTTTTGCTTCAATTTCAATTTCTTTTTTGATTGTTTCTGATCTGTGCTCAGCATCTAAAATCAGATTTCTTGCTTTTTGTTCTGCGCTGCCTATAGCTTTCTCACCTATTGTTTTTCTTAGTAAGTATCCTACTAATATTCCAATGGCAATTGCAACCATAGCAACAATTACTGTAATTGCTACGTTCATATAGCCTCCTCCTCTCGTTAGTCTATTAATTTTTAAATATCTATAATTTAAAATTAAACAATTTTTTGCATTACTTTTGATTATAACTTGATATAATCATACTATGATATTATAATGTGTTTTATATAAATATGTCAAGGTACTGAAAGGGAAAGAATGAACTATTTTAATAAACTTTTTAAAAACATCAGCAAACCGTTGCTATTACTGCCTGTTGCTTTTGCATTTATTAGTATACTAATGATGCTAACAACCTCCTATGACAACGGAATTGTTATTTCTAGAACGGTAATTGTGCAAACAATTGCTTATATTTTAGGCTTTATCGCCGTTTTCGTTATCATACACATGGATTATTCAATATTTGAGGAAATGAAAAAACCACTCTACATAGGCTCTGTTTTATTTTTGCTAACACCTATGATACCTGGTCTTGGTGTCGAACAGTTCGGCGCTAAATCTTGGATTGATTTGGGTTTTACAACTTTTCAGCCATCAGAAATTGTCAAAATCACATTTGTATTACTTGTAGCAAGTTACTTTAACAAACATAGTGGCGAGCTTAGAAACTTAAAAGGATTTGCTAAAGCAGTAGCATATGCAGCCCCAATAATATTGATTGTACTCAAAGAAGACTTTGGTAGTGCTGCCGTATTTGTAGGAATGTGGATTTCTATGGTCTTATTTGCAGGAGTAAACAAAAAACTATTTGCAAAAGTATGTGGTGTTGGTGTAATCTTAATGCCAATCGCTTACAAATTCTTGGATCCATACCAGCAACTAAGAATTACTGCATTTTTATATCCAAACGACCTATCCATTAATGCTAACTATCAGGTTTGGCATTCAAAGGTTGCTATTGGATCAGGTGGTTTTTTTGGCAAAGGATTATTCCAAGGTACACAAAAGAACTTAGATTTCTTGCCTGTAATGAATTCAGACTTTGTATTTGCAGTTTTATGTGAAGAGTTCGGCTTTTTAGGTGGTGCTATATTAATAGGACTTTATGCTTGGTTCATATTTTCTACTACCAAGTTAGCCTTTGATTCAAAGGATTTTTATGGCGGCCTTGTTGTTATTGGATTCGTTGGAATGTTCTTATTCCAAATATTAGAAAACATCGCAATGTGCATGGGTTTAATGCCTGTAACAGGTATCACCCTTCCATTCATCAGCTATGGAGGTTCTTCTGTAATTGCAAATATGATCGCTGTAGGTTTCATATTGAATATAGCAATCTCCAATAGAGGAATCGCCTTTATTAAAGAATAAACAAAATTAAATACACAAAAGAGCCACATCACAACTAATGTTGATGTGACCCCAATAAGTTAGACTTTATAGCGAAGTAGTATTTTACTGCTTCG
>JAVWMQ010000046.1:0-12004 GCA_036637375.1 Anaerovoracaceae bacterium | reverse complement strand
AAAACAATGGAGGTAATATATCAAACAGCAGAAAAGGAAATCCATATGATAATGCAATCATGGAATCTTTCTATAGAACATTAAAAAGAGAGCTCATTAATGATGCACATTACATACATCGTCAACAAGCTCAACAGGATATATTCAAATATATTGAGATTTACTACAACACAAAGCGTATGCATAGCGCGTTGAACTTTCAAACTCCAACACAGTTTGAGAAAAATATTCTTTCAACCAATTAAATTAACTTAACTTTGTGTCTATTTTTTCTGGACATTTCCAAAAAGCAAATGTGAAAGCATATCCATATCCACAAACATTAACTTCTGTTATAGATATGAGCCATATTTCCATACTTGGTATTAAGCTAATAACCGCAGAATTTAGTGGCAATGTTGGATTAGAAGTTTCACTTGATAATGGAGATACATTTGCCGAAGAAGTATTACTGTCTGAATGGCTAAGTACCGATGTTGATGAATTATGGAATAGTTTAAATGAGGAACGAAAACTCATCTTGCATTTCATTCTACATGATAATGCAGCATTATCACGATTTAAGATTACCTACATCAATTAAAGGAGGAATGTGGAATGTTAAAAGGAACAATGAAAATAGAACTCACTGATGTAAACTCTGGTGAAACAAAAACGGTGCTAGAACAAAATATGGTTACAAATGCACTAACGGAAATATTCAAGCCACTAGGTCTTGCTAAATCTCCTGGTAAGCTGCTTAGTTCATTTGCACCTTATTATCAAAATTTGCTTGGTGGTTTACTTTTATTTGATGGGGCAATTGAAGAAAATGCAGATAACTTTTTCCCACCATCAAACAGAAAGTTAATCGGCTGTGCTTCTTATGGAGTGCAGAATAACACTACTGGAACGCAACGAGGTGGATACAATCAAACAGAAAGTGAATTAAACCTAAAAGATCGATACATGAAATATGTATATGACTTTACTACTTCCCAAGCTAATGGGACAATTGCTTCTGTTTGCTTAACACACAAGAATGGCGGTTACACATCCTATGGTAGTGAAGATGCAGTTTACACTTCAAGTTTCCCACTACTCCAGCAAGTTTGTGATGCAACACTACAATATGTTTATACAAGCTATACTGGTGCAACTACTGCAGATAAATACCAAGGAGTGGGTGTCAACACTAATGAATATATTTTTGCTATTGATAGAGGAAATGATGTGGTGCTTTATTTTAGAATTGATAGCACTTCAAAGATATCTATTATTAAACGTAGAGCCTATTTGAAATCTGTATCGGTACTTGAAAATCCATATAGTCAAAAAGCATTCATTGAAGAATTTCCGATAGATTTACCTACAGCCTTATTGGGAAATTATTCTTATAACTTTGATATCTCAGAAAATGCTTTATATATTTGCTCGGCTTCAGCTAGTACAACTGCTGCTGGATCAAGTTTCCTACTTACTAAGATTAATGTTTCAAATTGGAATGTGACACAATATTCTATGACAAATACATCAAATGTTACGCTTACTACAAGTGGAAGTAGATATGCATTTGCACATAATGGATATGTGTATATAAAATGTTCTGCTAGTCCATATGATATTTATAAGTTCCAAATTGGAAATGCAGCAAACGTTGTAAAATTAAATAATAAAGGAACATCTATTATTACTGGTTTACCGCAACTAGGAATTAACGGAAGAATTTATTATGAATATCATTCTAGTACTTCAAGTAATTACCTTATGTGGATTGCAAACGAAAGTACAAATGAAATATTAAAACCAGAAAATATAAGGTTGTATAATTCGAGTTATTTACCTTGCGTTACACCTGTGATAGATGAGCCACTTCTGTATTACCTAAGTGTTGGTTCATCTCAAACTACTGTAGATTACATGATGATGACAAATTATCTTGCAACAATCAACAACTTATCTGATCCAGTTACAAAGACAGCGGATAAGACAATGAAAATAACATATATCATTCAAGAACAATAAAACTTGAAACTAAGCGATTGCCACTATGGTAGTCGCTTTTTTCATACACAAATTAAGAAAGAGAGGTTTTTACCTATGAAGGGATTTTGGAATTCAATTCAATTTATTATTGCAGGTATTGGTGGCTGGCTAGGATGGTTTTTAGGAGGATGTGATGGTTTGCTTTATGCACTAATCGCATTTATTGTGGCAGACTATATCACAGGAGTGATGTGCGCCATTGTTAATAAGAATTTATCCAGTGAAGTTGGTTTTAAAGGGATATGCCGCAAAGTGATTATTTTCGCTTTGGTGGGTATTGCAAACATCCTTGATGTAGAAGTCATTGGTGCAGGTTCGGTACTTAGAACTGCTGTGATATTCTTCTACATTTCTAATGAAGGTGTTTCATTACTAGAAAACGCAGCATTCCTTGGACTACCAATACCAGAGAAAATGAAAACAGTATTAGAGCAGTTACATGACCGCTCGGAAAGTGAGAACAAATAATATGGCATATACAAATAGTGCATTAGTAACTTATAAGAATATTTCAAAGAACAAAACAAGCCCTAGAAACCATGCAATTGATACTATTACCATTCATTGTATTGTGGGCCAGTGGACAGCTAAACAAGGCTGTGATTATTTTGCTACTACGGATAGAGAATGTTCATCAAACTATATTGTTGGAAAAGATGGATCCATTGGATTGTCTGTAGAGGAAAAAGATAGAAGTTGGTGTTCTTCTTCATCTTCAAATGACCATAGAGCCATTACAATTGAGGTGGCATCAGATACCTCAGCACCTTATGCAATTACAGATGAAGCTTACAATGCACTGATTACTCTTTGTGCAGATATCTGCAAGCGTAATGGTATCAATCAATTATTGTGGAAAGCAGATAAATCATTGATTGGACAAGTAGATAAACAAAACATGAGTGTACATCGATGGTTTGCAAATAAGTCATGTCCTGGTGATTATTTATATGAACGTCATGGTGATATTGCTGAAAAGGTAAATAAGTTGCTTGGGACAACTATTGCCGATACACCTACAGTAGAAACAAAGATGTGGTATCGTGTTAGAAAAACATGGTCAGATGCATCATCGCAAAAGGGTGCTTACTTATCTTTGGCTAATGCGAAAAGCTGTGCCGATAAATACGAAGGTTATTCTGTATTTGATGATACAGGAAAAGTCCTTTACACAAGTGTCTCTAAAATCCCATATATGGTGCGTGTTTCCATTAAGGATTTAAACATTCGTAAAGGTGCAGGAACTAACTTTGCTAAGACTGGTAAGTTTACTGGCATTGGAACTTTTACCATTATAGAAGAAAAAGATGGTAAGGGTGCAACTAAATGGGGTAAGCTAAAAAGCGGTGCTGGATGGATTTCCCTAGACTATACAACTAAATTATAAGTTTAATGATATGCCTACTGAGGAGTAATTTCCTTAGTAGGCATTATTTTTTTTTTTTTTTGATGTGAGGTTAAAAAATGGCACTTATTTTTCGCCTGTGACATAGGAGGGTGGCAAGAAATATGCCCTCGGAACAGGAGAACATATTATGCAGATTAAAAAAATTACAAGTGAAACAGAACTTCCAACAACAGCAACTAAAGTATTTACGGAAGAAGAATTAAAGCGAGAGTACAATTATTATCTAGCACAACAACTTTTAAATAAACTTCTTAATGAGGGCATTATTTCATCAGAAGAACTACACAAAATAACGGAAATAAATCGTAAAACTTTCTCTCCATCTTTGGCTCAGATTATGACCTAAATGACTTGATATATAGTGCTTAGTACGGCAATATGTCCATACCGAAAGAGAGGTGAGTTGATGAAACGGATAACAAAAATCGAAGAAAACAAGGTGTTATCAATTAAGAAGTTACGAGTAGCAGGCTACGCTAGAGTTTCTACTTCTAGCGATGAGCAGTTAATTAGCCTTGAAGCACAAAAAGCCTATTATGAAAAATACATCAAAAGTAATGAAGAATGGGAGTATGCTGGTCTTTATTATGATGAAGGTATCACTGGAACAAAAAAAGAAGTCCGAGATGGACTTAGCAGCTTAATAACAGATTGTGAGCAAGGTTTAATCGATATGGTTATTACAAAGTCCATTAGTAGATTTTGTAGAAACACAGCCGATTGCCTAGAACTTGTAAGAAAGCTACTAGGCTTAAAGGTAACCATTATTTTTGAAAAGGAAAATATCAATACAGGCACAATGGAGAGTGAGCTGATGCTTTCTATATTGAGTAGCCTTGCAGAAAGTGAATCAGTATCTATATCAGAAAATAATAAGTGGGGTGCAAAAAAGAGATTTGAAAAAGGAAGTTTTATTATTTCCTATCCCCCATATGGTTATAAAAATGAAAATGGAAACATGGTTGTAGTGGATGAAGAAGCTACTATAGTAAAAGATATATTTGCTAAGACCCTTGCAGGTGTTGGAACCCACGCAATTGCAAAAGAACTTAATGCTAGAAATGTTAAAACCAAAAAGGGTGGTAATTGGTCAGCGGGTACAGTGAATGCCATTATAAAGAATGAGAAATATACTGGAGATGTTATTTTCCAAAAGACCTATACGGACAGTAGTTTTAAAAGGCATACCAACTATGGTGAGCAGGATCAATATTTGTGTGAAGACCATCACGAGGCAATAGTAAACCATGATATTTTTAACAAAGCAAACGACATGTTACTACAACGTGCTAAGGAAAAAGGAAATATTGGTGGAACAGATAAATATCAAAAGCGATACAGCTTTTCAGGAAGAATAAAATGCGGTGAGTGCGGTAGCACCTTTAAACGTAGAATACACTACAAACCAAGTGGTAGTTATATTGCTTGGTGCTGTAATAAACATATCGATGACAAAGATGCCTGTTCTATGAAATACATCACAGACGATGGTATTAAACTAGCGTTTGCAACAATGGTAAACAAGCTAATCTTTTCTAGGCAACTGATATTAAAGCCATTGATGAATAACCTGCAAGGACTAGAAGATAATGACCGACTTGCTGATATTGCATCTTGTGAGCGAAAGCTAGAAAAGAACATTGAACAAAGACAGGTGCTAACAAGCTTGATGGCCAGTAGCCTTTTAGAAACAGGAGTGTTCAATCAAGAGAGCAGTGCTTTGCTGCAAGAATACGAAAAACTGCAAGCAGAAAAAGAAAACCTGCTGTATTCCATCAATGGAGATAGAACTAGGTTTGATGCACTAGATAATTTGATAAAAGCATTATCCAAATTGGAAATGATAACGGAATTTAATGATGAGTTTTTTCTAGAACATGTAGATAGCATCAAGGTATTATCCAGAACAGAAATAGTCTTTGAATTGAAATGTGGACTTAAATTGAAAGAAAGGCTGGTGGTTTGATGAAACATATTCCTTATGGATATGAAATCGTAGATGGTAAGGCCGTAGTGAATGAAGAACAAGCTGAAAATGTAAGATTTTTTTATAAAGGTTATATTGCAGGTCTTGCATTAACAGTAGCAGCAAAAGAAGTAGGGTTGAATTTATATCATGGGAGTGCAGGGCGAATGCTTAGGAATAAGCACTACTTAGGAGATGATTTCTACCCCGCTATTATTGACAAAGAAACCTTTGATAAAGCAGAAGAAGTAAGGCTTGCCAAGGCAACGTCACTTGGGAGAGTTAGAGAACTGGAAACTAATAACCTTCCAGATATACCAACAAAGTTTGTAATACAACAAGCTACAGAATATTTTGCTGATGCATTTGAAAAGGCACAGTATCTATACAGCCTAATAGAAAGTGAGGTGGTCACAAATGGCGAGTAAAAACATTACCCTTATTCCAGCAAGAAAAAGGGTTGGTAATACAGTAACCGAGGAAGAAAAACCAAAACTAAGGGTTGCTGCATATTGTAGAGTTAGTACTGATAGTGAAGAACAGGCATCAAGTTATGATGCACAGGTAGAGCATTACACAGCTTTTATACAAAAGAACGATGAATGGGAGTTTGCTGGGATATATGCTGATGATGGCATTTCAGGAACAAACACCAAAAAACGAGATGAATTTAATCGCATGATTGAAGATTGTATGCTTGGAAAAATAGATATGATCGTAACAAAATCAATTAGTCGATTTGCAAGAAACACTCTAGATTGTCTGCAATATATAAGACAATTAAAAGAAAAGAACATTCCAGTGTTTTTTGAAAAAGAAAACATTAATACGATGGACTCCAAAGGTGAAGTGCTGCTTACCATCATGGCAAGTTTGGCCCAACAAGAAAGTGAATCCTTAAGCAAGAATGTAAAAATGGGATTGCAGTTCAGATACCAAAATGGAGAAGTGCAAGTAAATCACAATCGTTTTATGGGATACACCAAAGATGATGATGGAAACTTAGTAATTGAACCTACTGAAGCAGAGATTGTAAAACGTATTTATCTTGAGTACCTGCAAGGATCTAGCTTAAAAAGTATTGGTGAAGGGTTAGAGCGAGATGGTATTCTTACAGCAGCAGGTAAACCTAAGTGGAGACCAGAAAGCGTAAAGAAGATACTAACCAATGAAAAATATATTGGTGATGCATTGCTTCAAAAAACATATACGGTTGATGTACTGACAAAAAAGCGAGTAAAGAATAATGGCATTGTGCCACAGTACTATGTAGAAAATAGCCATGAACCAATTATTACAAGAGATTTATATATGCAGGTGCAAGAAGAACTTCTAAGACGTGCCAACCTGCACAGTGGAACAAATAAAAAGAAAAGAGTATACAGTAGTAAGTACGCACTTTCCAGCATTGTTGTTTGCCCTCAGTGTGGAGATATTTATAGAAGAATTGCTTGGAACAATAGAGGGAAACATTCCATAGTATGGCGTTGTTGCACCAGAGTGGAACATGGGCCAAAAAAATGTGATGCAGATACCATTTTAGAATCAGACTTACAGGCAGCAGTTGTTGAGGCTATTAACACCGCAATTGGTGGTAAGGATGAAATGCTAAAAACCTTAGAAGAAAACATACGACTTGCCTTTTCTCTTGAAGATAAGGATTCCCTTGAAAGCATCAATGCCAAACTGGAAGATCTACAACAGGAATTATTAAAAGTTGCAAATGCCAAGCAGGACTACACTGACATTGCAAATCAGATAGACCATCAACGAGAATTAAAACAAAAGGTACTGCTCGATAAGGCACAAAATGAAGGATTGAAACAGCGGATGGATGAGATGCATCAATTCTTACAGGAGCAAGTAGAACAGATAGCAGAATACGATGAAGTGCTTGTTAGACGAATGGTCGAAAAGGTCACTGTTTATGAGGATAGCCTCACAGTAGAGTTTAAGTCTGGAACAAGTGTGGCTGTTGGGAGATAAATGTATTATTTTGATGTACTGGTCATGGCAAAGTCTGAATATTGATGTGGCAGAATTGATTATATGTTTGTTTAAATTAACAAACTGTAAGTGAGAATGTGTTTAGGAGCATAAAACAATTGAATTAATTGATGTTATGTGTTATTATAAAGTAAATATAACAGTAGGAGGAAGCTATACTATGACTGCAAGCATGCGTTTAAGATAAGAAGGCAATAAAAAAAGAGTAATTCCATTCACGGTAATGGGCTTTTTTGTTGTGCTTATTTTTACGAATGTAGTAACATAGATGATTTTGGTTGACTTTAGGGCTACCTTCTGTTTGTGTTTTCTGATTTTGTATATTTGCAGACTAAAGCCGTATTGCGGTTTTTGGACTGCATTTTTTATTGCCTATTTTTATACTGTAAAACAATAAAAAATACAAGGAGAAAACAAAATGGAACTAATTTTAAAAGCCGAGAATATTCAACTTGAATACTCGGGCAAAGAGATATTAGATATTAATGATATTGAAATATACTCATACGACCGTATTGGTTTAATCGGTGATAACGGCTGTGGTAAAAGCACGCTTCTTAATATACTTTCCCAAAAACAAACTTTAGCAAATGCTAAACTTCAAAATTTTGGTACAGTAACATATATTCCGCAACTTGAAAGAAGCCAGCCTAGTGAGGAGTCTGATTTATCACTACTATCTCGTTTTGGAGTGTCTAACCTAAATCAAGATACTATGAGTGGTGGCGAAGAAACTCGTATGAAAATAGCAACAGCCTTTTCTAAGCAATCTCACGCTTTATTCATAGATGAGCCAACCTGCCATCTTGATGAAGAAGGTATTAACTTATTAATTAAAAATATTGATGCTTTTGAAGGTGCGTTACTTGTTGTAAGTCATGATCGCTACTTTTTAGATAGTGTTGTTGATAAAATATGGGAACTTAAAGACGGCAAAATAACAGAATACTGGGGTGGATATAGCGAGTATTCACAGCAAAAGCAAGAACAACATATGCAGCAAGCTGAAGAATACAAAAAAATCGAAAAAGAGCGTAAGCGGTTAGAGCTTTCTATGATGGAAAAACAAAAGCAAGCTCAGCAAATTGATAAAAAGTCAAAGGGTGCAGTAAAGAAAAATGTAAATGAAAGTGCAGGTAGATTGGGTCATCAAAAATCCACTGGAACTAAACAAAAAAAGCTTTTTAATGCAGCCAAGAATTTAGAACAAAGGATTACTGCATTAGATGAAGTAAGTGCCCCCGAAACTAAACGTATAGTCCGTTTTAAACAAAGTGATGCTTTAGCTTTACACAACAAGTGTCCTATTGCGGGTGATGATATTAATCTAAGTTTTGAAGAAAATGTTATTTTTAAAAATGCAAGTTTTAAAGTTCCGCTTGGGGAAAAAATTGCAATTACTGGAGCAAATGGAACGGGAAAAACCACATTATTTAAAATGATTTTAGAAGCAGATACTTGTTTTGATATTTCACCTAAGGCAGTAATAGGTTATCTTGAACAGACGGGATACCAATTAACAAATCAACAAACAATTATATCCTTTATGCAAGAGGATTGCGACTATCAAATTCCAGAAATTCGTTCAGCCTTAGCTGCAATGGGTTTTGGACCGAGGGATATTAACAAAAATTTATCGGTGCTTTCAGGTGGTGAAATTATTAAAATCCTGCTTACAAAAGTATTACTTGCACCTTATAACATTTTATTGTTAGATGAGCCAAGCAACTATCTTGATATTAGTAGCATTGAGGCGTTAGAAAACATGATGCAAAACTATGCTGGAACAATCGTCTTTATATCTCACGATAAACGCTTAGTAGAAAATGTAGCGACTATTATATACGAGATTAAAGATAAGGCTATAACCAAAATATACGATAAACAATAACAAACTTAATTATGATGAGAAAATATATGAATAATCAAAATTGGAAACGTAGTTTCTTTACAATATGGGCAGGTCAAGCAATTTCGCTAATCACGAGTACTGTTTTACAGATGGCGATCATTTGGCACCTTACAAATACTACTGGATCAGCGATGGCCCTTTCAATGGCAACGATGGTAGGTTTTTTGCCGCAAGCTATTCTAGGACAATGATTGGTGTACTGGTTGAACGTTTTAATAGAAAAACTGTAATGATAGTAGCAGATATTATCATTGCAGGGGCAGGCGCAGTTCTTGCGATTGTTGCACTTACAACAGAATTACCCATATGGGTTGTTATGCTTGTACTTTTTATTAGAAGTGTAGGTACAGCATTTCATTCCCCAGCGTTAAATGCTGTACACCTCAATTAGTACCTGAGGATAAGTTGACCAAATGCGCTGGATATAGTCAGTCAGTACAGTTAGTTAGTTTTATTTTAAGTCCTGCTATTGCTGCTTTTTTGTATGCTACTTGGGATTTAAATATGGTAATTGCAGTTGATGTTTTTGATGCATTGATTGCTTGTATAACAGTATTGA
Source organism: Anaerovoracaceae bacterium (assembly GCA_036637375.1). Classification (GTDB taxonomy): domain Bacteria; phylum Bacillota; class Clostridia; order Peptostreptococcales; family Anaerovoracaceae; genus JAVWMQ01. The sequence continues at coordinate 2,127 of JAVWMQ010000046.1, read as the reverse complement.
TTGTAAAAATACCAAAGCATCAAGTAGCACCGCAAACAGAGCAAAGCAGTATGTTTGCAGAAGCTAAAGCAGGATATGCTATTCTAAAAGAAAACAAAGGACTGTTTACGTTGTTGTGGATTACTGCATTTTATTGTTTTGTTTATATGCCAATAAATGCTTTGTTCCCTTTGATGAGTATGAGTTATTTTAGTGGAACATCGACACATGCATCTATCGTAGAAGTTTTTTTGCAGTTGGAATGTTGGCAGGGGGTATACTACTTAGTACTTGGGGAGGATTTAAGAGAAGAAACCTTAGTATTTTCACCTCTTTTTTGCTAATGGGTATAGTAATGACAGTATCAGGACTTCTTCCTACAAATGGATTTATAGTTTTTGTATTTTGCAGTATTTTTATGGGAATGTCAGCTCCTTTTTATAGTGGCGTACAAACCGTGTTGATTCAGGAGAAGATAAAGCCAGAATATTTAGGGAGAGTTTTTGGCCTACTTGGTAGTATTATGTCTTTAGCTATGCCGCTTGGACTTATTATTTCAGGATTATTTGCAGATAAAATTGGCATAAATTACTGGTTTGCCATGTCAGGAGTAGCAATACTGGTACTTGCATTATTAGCAGTTGTACTTCCGTCTATGAAGAAAATTGATGATTAAGTAGTAGAATATTTAACGATAAGATTTTATAAACTATAGTTTGGAGGGAATAAAAATGATTATAAATTTTATGAGAATTAAATAGTACCGCAAGTTTTGTTGCGGTAATTCCGTAGTACAAAACTTGCATTTTGCAGTTTAAATTTTGTAATATAGGAGAAAAATATGAAAAATAAAAAAAATACAACAAAAAGAATTGTTTTATCGACTGATGATATTATAAGCAACCCTTTCGGTTACACTTTTAAAGAAATTTCAGATTGTATGGGTGAGGCTGAAGCAAAGAAAATGTTTTTTTCTTTGTATAAAGTGAAAAATAAAAGCAAGTATCATAATATTGGAGTTCAAAGTGTTACCAAAGATGGGAATGGAACACAAAAGTATATCTTTAAGCTTAGTGATGATAGATATATTGAAACTGTAAGTATTAAAAGAAGAAGTGGGACAACAGTGTGTGTAAGTACTATGGTAGGTTGTCCTATAGGATGTGTGTTTTGTGAGTCCGGAAGGAATGGTTTTGTTCGAAATCTAACTACGTCAGAAATTGTTCAGCAAGTGATCATGATGCCCTCAAATGTTAATCGAATTGTATTTATGGGAATGGGAGAGCCGTTGCTTAATTATGAGTCAGTGATTAAGGCTATACACATTTTAAGGGATAGAGAGGGGTTTGATTTTCCTACATCTGGAATCACAATTTCAACAGTAGGGCCATTAAATCAGATGAAAAAACTTAGAGAAGAACATGTTAAAATTCAACTAGCGGTTTCACTGCACGCAACATCACAAAATACAAGAAATATGCTGATTCCTAATATGAAAAATACTAATATTGAGGATATTGTTAAATCAGCTCTTTCTTACTCAGAGAGACATAATAGAAAAATAACAATCGCATACCTACTTGTTGCTGGAGTTAATGATAAACAGTCAGATGTAGATAGGCTTGTTAATTGGTTTGCTGGAAAAAATATAATGATTAATATTTTGCAATATAATCCAACTAATTCGTCTAAACTTAAAAGGCCAAACAAACAAATGTTGACAGAATTTAAGAAGAAACTTGAAAAAGGTGGACTTTATGTAAAAGTACGAGAATCTAAGGGTGTTAACATTAATGCAGCTTGTGGACAGTTAGTAAGTAAATACAATAAATAAACTTTGGATTATTAAAATAAGTCATAAATAATAGCAGAATGTAAATGTCAATTTCATTCTGCTTATTTATAAAATACAATTATAATGTTCAGAAATTTAAATAACTAATGGAACTTGATTTATTAAGTATAGGGCTTATAATAAAAATGGTAGATATGTTTCCCAATACCGACAAAATGCGGTAGATATGTTTCCGTATACGGGTGAAATGAAAAAATCAATAAAAATTAGCATTTTACGTACTTAGTATCAACTCGTGCCATGTTGAAACAGTTGTTTCATTGAGATTATTCTAAGAAATGAACCTTGTGCAA
>JAVWMQ010000045.1:0-12463 GCA_036637375.1 Anaerovoracaceae bacterium | reverse complement strand
CTATTCCCACTCGATCGTAGCCGGCGGCTTTGGTGTTATATCGTACATTACACGATTTACGCCGTCAACTTCTGCAACAATTCTGCACGCAATCTTATTTAAAAGCGGATAAGGCAGCTCTGCCACATCGGCACTCATTGCATCGCTAGACAGAATTGCACGAAGAGCAATTGCTTGCTCGTAAGTTCTCGCACCGTCCTTAACCCCAACAGATCTGCATCCAGGGCAAACAGTGAAATACTGCCAGATACTCTGGTCTAAACCAGCAGCAGCAATTTCTTCCCTTAAAATCGCATCTGATTCTCTTACATATCCAAGTTTTTCTCTGGTGATAGCACCAACAACTCTAACACCAAGACCTGGGCCTGGGAAAGGCTGTCTCCATACCTGTTCATGAGGAAGCCCTAAAGCCTCACCAACAGCACGCACTTCATCCTTAAATAGCCACTTAACCGGCTCTAGTAGTTCAAATTCCATATCCTCTGGAAGTCCACCTACATTATGGTGAGATTTAACAACACCCTTGCTTGAAGCACTTTCAATAATATCTGGGTAAATTGTACCCTGGACCAAAAAGTCCATTTTGCCAAGTTTAGCACTTTCATCTTCAAATACTCTGATGAACTCCTCGCCAATGATTTTTCTCTTCTTTTCTGGCTCATCAACACCTTCGAGTTTTCCTAGGAATCTATCCACTGCATCTACTGTAATTAGAGGCATTCCGAACTGCTTACCAAAGATTTGATCTATTAGTTCAGGCTCGCCTTTACGCATTAAACCATGATTTACAAACATACAAGTTAATTGGTTTCCAATTGCTTTATAAACTAGTGCAGCACAAACAGAACTATCCACACCACCACTTAAAGCACAAAGAACCTTTTTATCTCCTACAGTTGCTCTGATTTGCTCAACTGCATCATCTATAAAGGCTTCTATTGTCCATTGGCAAGCAAATCCGCAATGGTTAATAAACCCTTTGATTTCTTCATCAGATTTTGTGTTTCCCATTTCTAGAACAGGTACACCTAGGTCTTTCAGCCCTTTTGTATCTGCCTCTACTTCATCATCGCCAATTACGATAATTGCTTTAGGGTTCAAGCTTTTTAAATCTGCTGTGTAAGGCTTAACTTCACAATATACATTTGCAGTTCTTGCACTTTTTGCAACCTGCTGATTGTTGTGAGCCCCAAAATCCACAACTAATAGTAGTTCTTTTTTCATGGTTTTCTCCTCCCAAATTAAACAATATTAAATTCCAAATAACCTTTCTATGTGGAATTAATTATACTTCAATATTTTGCTTTTTGCAATAATTCTCCTTGCAAAATCCTCATGGTGCTCTTCCCTCTCTCTATGGCGTAATGGCCTCCCTCCGCCTAAAGTTTAGGCTTTTATTCTCAATTTTTGCAATACCTTTTGCCAATATAACTGCTACTACAATTATTATGCCATAATCCAGTGGATAATATGTTTCTATTCCTACCATTCTTGCCAAGTGCCTAATGGTAATATGGGTCAAATATAGTTCAAGGGATATTACACCTGCCCCATTTAAAAGTCCCGCTACTGCGCCGCCTTCCTTTATTACAGGAAGTACCCATACCATAAGAATAATTAAACTTAATCCGTAAACACTATCAACATATCTTACAACCCCTCCATATACATTTATTCCCATAAAATAAAAGGTCGTCACGTTGACAATATATATCTTCGCACCTATGCCCATAGCTACTATCAATAGACAGGCTATCTTTGGCAAGTATACATTTTCTTTTATCAATCTACCTACATAACAGCCTATAATAAAAACGGGTATTCTCGTTATTCCTATAGATATTCTTTTAAACAGTTCTGGCTCCACTGCCCCCAATAAAACTGGCACTGCATATGCTACTCCTATTACTAAAAAAAAGTATAATGGCTTATTCTTTTCTTTTCCAAGGAGATTATAAACTAGTGGGTAAATAAGGTACATCGCCAAAATAAATCCTACATACCAAATAGTTCTAGTTCCATCAGTAAAAAACGAAACAAAGGTAATATCCTCAAGGAATGCCTTAGGTCCTTCTTTTAGCAAAACCAGGTCCTTTATTCCCCAAAAGGCTGTACCTACAATTAAATATGGTAAAAGAACTCTATCTAGCCTCTTTATATAAAAATTTCTCAGCCTAGGTTCTCTACTAAAGGAATAAAAAAGCCCTACCCCTGATAAAAAAGCAAAAATTTCTACTCCTATGCTTTTTATATATTTATAGTATATTTGAACAATACCCATCCATGGGTTGTCCCTGTCCTCTAATCGTTCTCCTTCTATTGCCATAACTAGATCTTCGCTAAAATGAAAAACCATTATGCTAATTATTGCAATACCAAATATAAGGTTTCGATACCCACTTATCTTTCCTAATTCCAAATGTCGTCTCCCTTTTCAATAATTTTTAACCTTCTCTAACAATCTTAATAACCTTTACATTTTATCACAAAGGCTTAATAAAATTCAACGTTCATATCACATTTTTTATTTTTCATACAGTGGATAGTAACGCCCCACTTAGCTACGGAGTTCAAAACTGATACTGATAAAAAAGGAGCAATTTGAAAATTCAATTCTCAAATTGCTCCTAATTATTAACTTGTCCCCATTGTCTAATCCCACTAAACTTTGGTTAGCTTTTTTTATTTGAACCTCACATTACGTCCATCAGATGAACCAACTAAATCCCAACTATCTAGCTCGTATGCTTTTATCAAGTTGTTTGGAACATCTACAGTTATATTACTTCCTGACTTCACATAAAAAACATGCTCTGCAACTTCATTTCTATAGTGATTTGACTTCCCATCAGTCTCATTTAGAATCCTATCGCCATAAGGTATGATTCTATATATTGGACATCTTTCTGCAATATTCATTTTTGGCATCTTCTTACCGTCTAATCTAATTGTTCTTAGCTTTTCTGTATATCCTACTGGAGATAGCTTGGTAATTGTTGATGGGAAATGAATTCCTGTTACCATAGAAGCTTTTGTCAAAAATCCTTCCTTGGTCTGCATTACTCCATAGGGAACTGTAACTGTCCCTTTTGTTGGAATTATTCCGTACAGTGTCTTCCCACTACTAGATAAAAGACTTCCGCTTTTAACCTTGTATTTCTTTGTTTTAGATACAATCTTAGTTAGATTTTTTGTTCTATGAACAATTCCGCTTCCAATAGAGTTTATTGTCTTTGGTAAGGTTAAACTTTTAATTCCTGTATGATTAAATGCTAAATCCCCTATTTTTTCTGTGCCATCTTTTAACGTAATACTTGTTAGGTTTACACAATCATTAAAGGCGCAATCACCTATTTCTTTTGCATATGTGGTAACTGATTTTAATTCTGTGCAGCTTCCAAAGGCATATGGCGCTATCTTCTTTATATCTTTGCCTACAGTAACAGTTTTTGCTGTTTTAGGTACAAATATTAGTATGCCATCCTTTGATACTAACCCTTTATCGTCAACCTTGTATTGACTTTCACCCATAAATCTTATTTTTTCTAGTCCTGTGTTTGAAAGTGCTCCTTCATAGATGGTTGTATCAGCTGGCAAGTTTAATTCTTTTAGCTTTGGGCTAAATCTAATTGCTTCGCTATAAATTGTAACCTGTGCATTTTTGTTATTGAAGTTAATGTTTTCAATGTTATTAGTGCCTATATCATATTTACCTGCTTTGTGACCCGTTTCACTTCCGCCAACCAATGCTCCTCTTGCAATTTTAATCGTATTACTGTTAAAGTTAATTGTCTTTAATTTCTGAGGTTGATATCCTCCGACATTTCCAGTTGGAATGTATTCTTCATAATATAATACTCCATGTTCATTTTCAAAAGTTACATGTTTTGCATTAACAGTTAAGATTTCAACATTTTGAGTACTAAGTCTAAATGTGTGGTTAAATTCATCTAGAATTACGTCTTGAATTACTATTTCTTTGATTCCACTGTTATCTTTAATTCCTAGATTCTTCATAGCCGTAATTGGATAAGTCTTTCCCCCATATTCAAGGCTTTTAGGTATAGTTAAAACACCTCCGTCAATCTTTAAATCTGGGGTAAGCTCAACAACTTCAGCTCTACTCCCTTGAACATCTACTCGATATCTGATACCCGCTATTGTGGTTTCATTATCATACTCTTTGATAATATCTCCTCCATTAGCACCAAGCCCAACGCCCGTTGTCATTACCATTGTTATGGACATGATTATTGCTATTAGTTTCTTTTTCATGACTTGCTCCTTTCATAAAATATATTCACATCACTTTGTGAAGAATATAACATTAAAAAAAGAACATTTCAACAAATACACAAAACTATTTACAATAATACTACTCTTGATTTTTGTTTTTTGCTATTAAATCTTCCATCAAAAGTTGCCAAGTGGCACGATTTTTTTCAAAGTTTTGACTATGTCGTTCTGCGTTTTTTTGGTATTTCTTGAATTGATTTGGAATTTCCAAGAATCCTTTTTCGTCAAAGTATTGGCTTAGCTTTGGCGAGACTTGGTCTAAGGCTTCTTGGATTTCTTTTGATTTTTGGTGAAATTCTTTTGGATTTGTTAGATACATTAGGAGTGGTTTATATCGCACCCACCCTATACATGCTTGATAAAATCTTTTGACTATGTGTTCGGATTTTGCCGAAATTGAGCCTAGTTCTCTTGGCAACACGCCGTCTAACAGATGTTTATATGCGTCAAATCCGTCGTGGAATGTGTAACAAGGTACTTTTATTACGGTTCTATCCTCTAGCATTGTGCTTAAAAAAGTGTCTTCGCCTCTAGCTCCTGGCGGGTTATAAAAAGGAAACGTCCTTTTGGGTTTCCTTAAATTTATACAAAGATTTGAGCCTGAAATAAATTTACATCCGTTTATTTCTTCTACTTCTTTTTTAATTTTTTTTGATAATATTTCTGTGTCACCATATGTAACTCCGCCACTTTCCATCAGGTTTTTAACTTTATCCCAGTTCAAAATATCGTTACTAATAGCGCCTATAAATTTTGCAAAATCTTGTTCTTTTAGTGTTTCATTGAAGTTTATTTTTGGTATTGGGGAGATATATCCGCAATGATGTCCATTTGTTATGTCTGCATCTTTTATTTGTTTGATGTGTTCTGTCACAACTTCTTGGCCACTCCAAAGACAGGTATCGCCTGTTTTGGTTACTGCTACTGGATATTCGTCATCGTCGAGAAATAAAAGGTAATCCATGCCTGCGTCTATTGCTCCATAAAGTATGGCATTTCTCTTGCCAGCATACCCTTTGCCAAATATATTTTTTGTTTCTTTTTCTGGCACTATTTCTTCATTAATTAGTCGCATTACACTTTGTTGTGCGTTTTTTGCCCCAAAAAAGATTATTCCTGCTAAGGAATCCGTAACCTCTTGGTTTAGGTTTGTGTAGTCTGTTGATTTTGTTTCGTGATATTCAACGTCATAAGCTACAAACAGATATAACTCTACATTTTCGTTTCCTTTTGACTCGTTAAAGCTATAGATATATGAATTTAGAACATTCCTAAAGTTCTTTCTACCTGTTGCAAAACCAATCCCTAGTTTAATCTTTTCTCTCATCGGGCTCATCTCCTTCTAAATCGTTTCAATTTTAATTAGATTTGTGTTCCCTTCCATTGCAACTGGCACACCTGCTGTCACAACGATCATATCTCCTTTTCTCACTAATTTTGTGTTTTTTGCAAATTCTTTTGCTTCTTTCAAGAACTCCTCTATGTTTTCGGAGTATGCTACTTTTACTGGTCTAACGCCCCAAACTAGTGACATTTGGTGAAAGACTTTTTTGATGTGGGTAGCTGCTATAATTGTTTGTTTTGGTCTATATTTTGACACTCTTAGTGCTGTATGTCCTGATGTTGTTGCCGCTATTATCCCTGGTAGGTTTAAGTCTGCTGCAATTGTACATGCGGCGTGGCCTATTGCATTTGCTGGATCTTCAGCTTCTGCTTTATAGTCGATTTTTTCGTATAAATCTGCTAATAGGGCATCTTTTTCTGCTTGCTTAATTATTTTGACCATGGTTTTTACAGTTCTCAATGGATAATCACCCATTGCACTTTCTCCTGATAGCATTACTGCTGATGTCCCATCAAAAACTGCATTAGCTACATCGCTAATTTCTGCTCGTGTTGGGTTTGGGCTATGAGTCATTGATTCTAGCATTTGGGTTGCTGTAATAACTATTTTGCCTTCTCTATTACATTGCTTGATGAAATCTTTTTGATAGCCTGGCAGTCTTGGGAAGTCTACTTCAACGCCCATATCGCCTCTCGCTACCATTATCCCATCAGATTCTTTTAGTATTTCTCCAAAGTTAGTAATACCTTCCATATTTTCTATTTTGGAAATTACTTTAATATATTTGCCACCATTTTTATTCAAAAAATTTCTTACGGCTTTTACATCTTCTTTACTCCTGACAAATGATGCTGCTACATAGTCTACGTCATTTTGTATCCCAAAGAGCAAGTCCTCTTTATCTACTTTGCTTAAATATGGCACATCTAGGTGAGTATTTGGAATGTTAACTCCTTTGTGATTGCTTATTTTGCCTGGATTTTTCACCTTGCATATTACATCTTTTTTAGTTACTTCCTCAACTACCAGGGAAACTCGTCCATCGTCTATGAGGATTCGCATATCTTTTTTGACAAGGTCTGAAAGTTTCTTGTAGGTTATTGATGCTCGCTTTTCATCTCCCATAACCTCTTCACTCGTAAGTGTAAATTTCTGCCCTTTTTTGAGCATCACGCTGCCATTTACAAAATCCCCCAGCCTAACCTCTGGTCCTTTGGTGTCAAGGAGAACAGCTCCACTATAGCCTAACTCATCCCTGACTTTTCTATATTTTTCAATGGTTTCCTTGTGTCCCTGGTGATTGTTATGAGAAAAATTAAGTCGAGCTACGTTCATACCTGCCAAAATCATTTGCTTCATAACTTTTTCATCGCTACTAGATGGACCAAGTGTGCATATTACCTTTGTTTTTCTCATAATTAACTCCTATTCATTTACAATTTGATTATTTATAAAGTCTGTAGTTTGAAACTAACCAGTACCCAAAAAAGAATAACATTCCCCAGTTTACAAACAATTTTTTTGGTGTTAATTTCAATGTATGGTAAATATCATTTTTGGATTTCACTAATGATTTGCCTTTAAAAATAACTATAATCAAGCCTACGACCAAGAACATCAAGTTGCAAAACCCTAGGATTGTAAGTTTGTCTGCAAATATCATAGGCATTGTTCCGCCCCAAAAATTTGCGATCATGTGAATTATAATTGGATAAATAATATGACCTGTTTTGACCATTATAACGCCTAATACAAGTCCCATAAACGTTGTATAAAACAGTTGTTCAAGATTCATATGATAAATCCCAAACAAAATAGCTGAAACAATTATGGCTGCTTTTTTGCCGTATGGCAGAAGCCTTTTTAGTATTATTTTTCTAAACAATAGTTCTTCTACAATTGGTCCAATAATTACAACTGCCAACAGGTTAAACCATATTGGAATTTCATTTACGAAGCTTGCTACTACACTTGGTGGCTTTGAATGTCCAAAGAGTTTACTTACTCCTACTGACACCCCATGCCCCAAAAGGTTAAATGCCATTAACCCCATCATACAAATTATGAACCAGCAAACCATTTCCGATATGGATATTTTGTGAGTTTCTATATTTGTTGCAGGTATCTTTTTTATAACAAGCCATGCTATTGGTAGTATCAAAAACATTAATAGTACATTTAAATACATTGTATATTGCTGAGCAACCACCTTATTTAGGCTCCACGTTATACCCAAAACTGCCATACTACCTACAAATAACCCTATGGTTATTCTATTAACTATTCCCTCTTTCATATTTTCCTCCGTTTTTAGCTTAATTATATACATTGCCCCAAGTTATTACAACGGTTGTGACAGTATGCTTATAATCTTTGCATAAGGGCATACCCTTTATATTTTACGCATTTTGATGTAGTTTTTAATTAGCTCGACTGTGTTTTCTATGCCAATTGATAGGCTATCTATAGTAAGGTTATAGTTTTGTCCATGCCCCCACTGTTCATCAGTATAATGCTCATGAAAATCCCTACGTTTTTCGTCAGTTTCTTCCATAAATCTTTTTGCATCTTTATCTTTTAGTATATATTCTTCTTCTATTCTCTTAATTCGCTTTTCTTCATCTCCTGTAATAAAGATATGAACTGCCTCTTTGTTGCCCCTCAAAATAACATTGCTGCATCTACCAATTATCACACAGTTTCCTTTGTTTCCAATGCTTTCTAACATTTTAAATGCTTTGTTTTTCTTTTTGTCGCAACAAGAACTAGCTGATACAGCACAAAGCAAGCTATTTAAAGGTTTTTCGCTATAAAACCCTTCGCTAGAATCAACTTCTCCCCTATCCTTTGCAATCTGCATTAAGCGTACTTTATCAAAAAATTCTAATCCAAGATCCTCTGCAAGGCGTTTGCCTATTTCGTGTCCTCCGCTGCCAAAGGCTCTGCCAATTGTAATAATCATATTCCATACCCCCTCTAATAAAACGTTGCAAAGACTGATGCGCCAACTACAGTAATTAATCCTGTCACTGCAATTGCAAGAGAGCTCATAGCTCCTTCAATTTCTCCCATTTCTAGTGCTTTTGCAGTTCCTACTGCGTGAGATGATGCTCCAATTGCTAGACCTTTTGCTATTGGATGCTTAATTCTAAATAATTTACAAACTCCTTCGGCAACAATATTGCCAAAAATCCCTGTAATTATTATTGATGCTACTGCAATTGTAACCATTCCTCCTAGTTCCTCTGTGATTCCAATGGCTATTGCTGTTGTAATTGATTTTGGCAGGAAGGTTACATATTCTGCGTGGCTAAATTGAAATAACACAGCTAGCCCAAGTACACTTCCCAAACTTGCAATTGCGCCTGCAATAAGCCCTACCATAATTGCTACCCAGTTACTTTTCAAAAGTTCTAACTGCTGATAAAGTGGAATTGCCAAACATACAGTTGCCGGTGTCAAAAAATAGCTTAAATATTTTGCGCTATTGTTGTAAGTCTCATAATCAATTCCAATTACAACCAAAAGCCCTATGACCATTACCACCGCCACTAATAAAGGATTCAAAATCGCCCAGCCATATTTTTTCTTTAAGATAATTCCAAGCTGATATCCTGCCAAGCTTACAAATGCTCCAAAGAACACTGAATTAGCTAATATTTCTTTCATTGTTCTTCTCCTTTCCAACATTTAATATTGCTTGCGTTACAATTCCTGTAGCCACCATAACGATAATTGTTGTTAACAATGTAACCACTATGACAGGAAACCATATATGCCTTATTAATGACCACGAAGCCATTAATCCTACTGCTGCTGGTATGAACATCACTGGCATTATTTCAATCAAAAAATTCCCAACATCTTTAACATTGCCTAGTTTGATAACTCTGAATTTAAGTGCCAAGAGCATAATAACAAGCCCATAAATACTAGCAGGTATGGGCAGATCTACAAAGGATTTTATTAATTCTGCCAAAAATGATATTGCCAAAATAATCCCAAATTGTTTAACTATTTTCATCCTTTCCCCCTTTTATCTATTTGTTTTCTTTCTATTCAAAACTTATCGCTTTTGTCCATACAAAGCTTCTACCCTGCATTGTTACTTATTAAACTAAGGGCTACCTTCGATAAGTTATCTATTTCATTTTTGTCGGTTATATCAATATGCAAATCAAACTCTTCCAAAATCCCATTTAATAACTTTGTAAATAGTTGAAGCTGCCTTGCTATTGATGTATTGCCTGGGCATTTACCTAGCTTGCACTGGAAATAGCCTAATTCTTTCTTTTCATCTGGTGAAACAAAGTCCTCAATTTCAAGTACCATACTTTCTTCCAGTTCCCCCAAAATGCTCCCAATAAGGAATCCTTCAACTGAGGGTATTCCTCTGCACTCAATCTTTAAGTAAGGTTTATCGCTTAGACCTTTGATTTGCTGTCCATTTATCTCACTATCGTCTATTTCGTTTATTTCTGCCAGCTTTGCTTTGAGCAAATCCGATGGGCCTATGGACAGGTCGCAACTTAAGTTTGCCACTATGTTATGGTATACCTTTACTGCCTTTGCTTTTTCTCCCGCCTTTATATACGCATCTATTAATAATGCTGCACAGCCTTCATTATACGGGTCAATTCTCATACTTTTTTCCATCAAAACTATAGTTTCTTTGATGTTATTTATAGCAAAATTCATTTTGCCTAGTAGTCCGATTAAGTCTAGTTTCTTTTTTTCGAGGATAGTTCTTTGAAAGATTATGTGCTCGTTAAATTCACTGCAACCGCTAAAGTAGCAGCCTTCAAAGAAATCGCCCCCAAACAGCTCAAGACCTTTTTGTAACTCACTTAATTTTTGCTTTTCATTGATCACCAATTCATTTAATGCACTAACATCACAAAAATAGTCATATTCCTGGTTAATTGCACAATGATCTCGTGTGACAACTAAAAGTTCATTGCCTTTTTCGTCTTTGCCAATTAGCTTTTTTAATACCCAAAGGTTGTATCTCAAATTATACTTTGCTGCCTCAATGGTACTATCTGGCCACAAGTATGAAATGATTTTTTCTCTACTCATTTCTTTTTTTGTCGATGCCATTAGCAAGGCTATAATTGCTGCTGCCTTATTATTGATTTCGCCTTTAAGGTTCTCTCCATCTCTATTAAATTGTACTTTACCCAAAAATAATATCTCTAGCATAGTAAATCCTTATCTATATAGACGATTTCACCATCTTTAATGGTTGCTAAAACTTTAGTTTCTTTTATCTCGGATTTCTCGCACTCACGCAAATTTCTATCCAAGATAATTACATCGCCATTCATTCCTTCCTTTAATATCCCCACCTTGTTTTCCAAAAATAGTCCATATGCTCCGTTTGAAGTATACATTTCCATTGCTTCATAAATTTCTACTCCATGTTCCTTAATTGGCGGGTTTACTGCATAGTGCATGCCCATAAATGGATTCATTTCCGTAACATCTGACCCACCACAAACTTTGATACCACTATCCAAGATTGCCCTAAATGGATTAGTAGTTTTGTAAAACTCTCCTAGCTTTTCCTCATACATCTTGCCTTTGCCACCCCAGTAATACTCATATGTTGGCTGCATTGACAAAACAAGTCCAAGGTCATTAATTCTCGCCATCTGCTCTCGTGTTACAAGTTCGCAATGCTCAATTCTGTGTCTACAAAGACTTTTGCCAACAAAACTTGCAGCATATTCGTGCGCCTCAATACACCATCTAATCGCCTCATCGCCAATAGCATCAAGTGCAGTTTGAATGTTTTGCCTGTAACATTCAAGTACAAACTTGTTCAAGAAATCTTTGTCGATGAAATGTAAGCCTTTGGTAGTCTCATCATCTGCATAATTAAAGGACATTGCCGCACTTCTACAGCCAATTGTTCCATCAATATAAAGTGCACCACCAATTCTATTTAGCTTCATCTTTTTTATTTTATTTATATCGTAAGTCTGGTAAAAAAGTTCAATTCCTAGTGGATATCCGTCCTTGTTTTTGAATACAAACTCAGCCTCCTCGTTTACTTCTTTTGGAACTCCCATATTCCCACCTTCCATTGCACCAATGGTTGTAATCCCATTTTGATGGATTTGGCTCATAAGCTCCTCAATCGCCTCATTGCAGTATTTATCAGAAAAAGATTTCATTATATTACAATACAAAGTCACACCTGCCTGTTTTTGAAAAACCCCTGTAGGCATTCCATTTTCATCAGCCATAGCTCCAGGAAGAGCAAAAGGTGTGTTAAAAAACAGCATTGCACGACTATTTAGCAAAATCAAATGGCTATCTCTAGAAATAATTACAACAGGTTTATCATTAATAAGTTTATCTATCTCTTTACGACTTGGACATGCCTTTAGCCCTACAGCTTGCCACTCAAAATTTACTGCAAGTACAAATTCATTATCAATAGAATTACATCTATTCCTAATTAGATTTCCAACTTCCTCCATACTTCTTGCCGCAGAAATGTCTATACTCCTACTATTTATAGCCGATGCTACAAGGTGGAAGTGATTGTCAATAATCCCTGGCATAACTGTTTTGCCCCTAGCGTCAATTATTTCTGTTTCATCATCTATATAATTTGCCAAATCTTTACTATTTCCAGTTTTCGTAATTATTCCGTCCTCTATAATAATGAAGTCCTTTACTTCACCCTTATCCATAGTTTCGCAAACTCCGTTTTTAATAATAACTTTCATTTAATACCCCCTTGCTGCTTTCGTTTAATTATATCATAGTCCTTATCACATTTAAAAGGCTACACTTTATATAAATAAAATG
>JAVWMQ010000044.1:0-12638 GCA_036637375.1 Anaerovoracaceae bacterium | reverse complement strand
TATAAAAAAAGAGATGTTGACTTATTAGAGCAGCATCTCTTTTAAAATAAAAATTATACATCATTATGAAAAGATGTATAATTTTTTTAATGTATAATGTAAGTATATAAATAATGCTTTGGAATTTTTAGTATACAGTTTTACCGATTGCAGCTAAAATTAATTCGCTAGCAAGTACGCCAGTTCTGTTGTGATCATCTAACATAGGGTTAACCTCAACCATATCTATAGCAAGCATTTTGCCTGTCTGAGCAATTGTTTCTACAAGGTAGAAGGCTTCTCTTACTGTTAAGCCACTATGTACTATTGTGCCAGTTCCAGGGGCAGCTTCTGGTGTTATTGCATCAACATCATAGCTTAGGTGGAAACCTTCTGTACCATTGCTAGCTATTTCAATAGCTTGTCTAACAACTTCTGGCATACCAAGTCTATCTATATCTGCAATAGAGAATACTGTTACACCATGTTCTTTCATTCTTAGTTTTTCAATTGAGTCAATATCTCTTCCGCCAATCTGGACACAGTTCTTTGTATCTACAAAGCAGTGTTCTTGTCCAAATTCAATCATTTCTTTTGGTCCAGCTCCGCAGACTGCAGAAAATGGCATGCCATGCATATTGCCAGAAGGGCTGCTATCAGCAGAGTTCCAGTCTCCATGTGCATCCACCCAAATTACACCAATATTTTTATACTTCTGAGCAGTTGCTGAAATGCTGCCAGCAGCAATTGAATGGTCGCCTCCAAGAATAACTGGAAGAGCACCATCGTCAAAACTTTTACATACAGAATTGTAAAGTTGTGTGTTAATATCAGAAACAACATCAAAGTTTTTCATGTTGTTAGAAGTTATTCCTTCTTTTGTAGAAATTATGTCGCCTTTATCAACGCAGTCGTATCCTAAATTTTTAATGCCATCAATTAGACCTGCATATCTAATTGCATAAGGTCCCATGTCGACACCTCTAGTACCAGCACCTTTGTCCATTTGAACACCGATAACGTGGATTTTCTTTTCTTGTTCCATTATTTTGTCCTCCTTAATTTAACCGTAATAAAAGTTTACCATTTTTTTTCATTATAGTCTATAAAAAAAAGAATTTTCTAATAATAAGTAGCAAAAAAAAATGGTGATTGTGTGCAATGAGTGTGTTGATATAGTTTATAAATAAAAAAAAGAGTAGAAACTGTGAAATTTCTACTCTAATAATATGTAACAGCATATAATGAATTGTCATATATGAGAAGTGATAATACTATTTAGAATTTAAATAGTCATCTCTTTCAAATTGGGGAACCATATTTCCACCAGTTGCCCAAACTAGGTGATACGAGCCACTATTAATACTAACATCTACAGGCGGCACTCCACAAAATCCAGCACAAGCGGAAGGCTCAATAAATATATCTTCAAGGCTATAAAGTTTATTTAGTAATGGTAATAATCTATTGTCATCAACAGTAAATGCGCCATCAAGAAGGCTGTCCATAATAGAGCAAACCAAAGATGAAGCTCTACCTACAGCTAGACCATCAGCTATGGTTTTGCCTGTAAGTCCAATATCTGAAACAGATATTTTGTCATAGGATCCGGTCATAATACCAAGGGTAACACAAGGTGCCATGGTTGGTTCAGCAAAATAGATGTGGG
The DNA here is from genome assembly GCA_036637375.1 of Anaerovoracaceae bacterium. Taxonomy (GTDB): domain Bacteria; phylum Bacillota; class Clostridia; order Peptostreptococcales; family Anaerovoracaceae; genus JAVWMQ01. Next base: position 10,990 of record JAVWMQ010000044.1, on the reverse strand, counting down.
CATAATCTCCAAAGTATTCTTTAATACCGAAGGCTATACCGCCAGGTGCACCACCAACACCACATGGTAAATATACATATAGTTGATGATCTTGATTTACTTCAAGACCTAAGTCGTCAAACTGTTTTTTGAGACGTTTGCCGGCAACGGCATATCCTGTAAATAAATCTTTAGAATTTTCGTCATCTACAAAGTGACATTTAGGATCGCTTTGAGCAGCCTTACGTCCTTCAGATACTGCTTTTTGGTAATCATCTGGGTATTCAATAACTGTTGCACCTTTTTCCCTCAAAAGCTGTTTTTTCCATTCTCTAGCATCACTTGACATGTGTACAGTAACCTTGAAGCCTAATTTAGCACTGATAATACCAATGCTGAGGCCTAAATTTCCTGTTGAACCAACAGCAATGCTGTAGTTTGAGAAAAACTCTTTAAAAGATGGATCATCTAATTTGCTGTAGTCATCATCAATAGACAAAAGATCGTTTTCTATTGCAAGTTTTTCTGCATGTTTTAATACTTCATAAATGCCACCTCGTGCTTTTACAGAGCCTGATATTGGAAGAGCAGAATCTTGTTTTAGTAACAGTGTATTTGATATGCCCAAATATTTACCCATATGATTTATTTCTGTTATAGGTGATTCTATTATTCCTTTGCTAATTTCTGTTTCTGGGAAGGCTTTTTGAATATAAGGTGCAAATCTTAGAAGTCTTGCTTCGGCATCATCAATATCTTTTTTTGTAAAAGTGTAGTTTTGATTTTGAGATTCCTTTTTTTCGTGGAGATAAAAGATTTCTTCTCCTAATTTCATTTTATTAAGTAATTGATTCATATTATTTCTCCTGTTTCAATGTAATAATTGTGATCTCTGGTGGTACAAATAATCTGGCTGCAATTTTTGTAGTTCCTAGACCTGGATTTACATAGGTTTTTATATTGTTAACATTATATAGACCATAGGTATATTTTTTACCAAGATATGGGTAAAATTCATGTTGCACAAATGGTAAATTTATTTGTCCTCCATGTGAGTGTCCACCTAGGTATAAATCTACATTTTTATTTAAAAGCTCATCAACTTTGTCAGGCTCGTGACACAAAACAATATTGTATGATGAATTTGGAAGGGAATTTGCTGCTGCAATATTTCCATATCCAATCAAAAAGTCATCAATTCCAGTTATAGTTAAGTTTTGGCCGTAAATAGTTATATTGTTATTTTTTAATACAGTAAAATCCCCAGCATTCATTATATTTTCATAATGATGTTCGGCTCCACCACCATAGTCGTGATTTCCAAAAACAGCATATTTACCGAGTTTAGAATTGATATTGCCAAGAGCATTGCTTATATCTCTTGAATCTATTTTGTTGTTTTGATAGTTATCTATTAAATCACCAATAAAAAATACGAGATCTGGTGTTTCATTATTAATTGCAGAAATCGCTTTATTAAGATCGTCAATGGAGTAATCACTACCAATATGAGTATCAGAAAACACTGCAATTTTGATATCTTTTTTTATTTTGTCTTGAGTTAAATCTATTTTTTTAGTAGTTATTTGGTGAGGTTCAATAATGAAAGCCTTACATAGCAAAATAACTACAATTATTATAAATATAAAAAGAAATATAGATATTCCTTTGATAATTTTTTTGGTCAACTTTTGTTTTGCCTCCTTTGTTTATAAATATATTTTAACACTCAAATATATTCATTACAAATTAAAAATGATTTTATATATAAATTATGACAAAAAACATCAGTCATGTTATAATTAACAAGGATTTGAGGTAGATAAAATGAGAGATGTAATAATTATTGGTGGCGGTGCATCAGGTATGGCAATAGCATGCTATATGGTTATGAATTGCCCAGGTATAAATATTGCCATAATAGAAAAAAAAGAAGAATTAGGTAAGAAATTATCAGCTACAGGAAATGGTAAATGTAATATTTCAAATACTGATTGTGAAAATTATTTGTTTACGAAGGAATTTTTTTCATCAATAGGAATAGAAATTTATAATGATAGCCAAGGGAGATGTTACCCAATTTCCAAAAGCGCCAAAGATGTTGTTGAAGCTATGTCTAATGTGATTATTTTTGGTGGCGTTCATGTTAACACCAATTCACATGTTGAAGAAATTCAAAAGACAAAAGATTGCTTTGAGATAAAATATGGTGGGAAGTTAGAAAAATCCAAATCGGTAGTTATTGCCACTGGTGGAAAAACTTTTCCTGAATTTGGAACAACAGGCGATGGGACTATCTTTGCAAAGAAATTTGGACACAACATATCCAAACTTGTTCCAGTTTTAACTCCAATTGAATGCAATGTGCCAAAATCTTTTGGTGGTATAAGAACTTTAGGAAATGTAAAGCTATTTTGTAAAGGCTCTAATATATATGAAGAATCTGGAGAAATTCAATTCACGAAAACTGGAATCTCAGGAATATGCGTTTTTAATGTTAGTAGGTTTATGAAACTTACAGAAAATATAAGGTTCATAGATTATAAAGTTGCAATAGACTTTTTGTATGGAGTTGACGATAACCTCATAATAACAAGTATATATAATAAAAAGAAAATAAAAGGCCTTAAAGCTGACTCGCTTTTCTTAACTATAATTAACAAAAAAATCGTTAAGGAAGCTTTAAAGCGTGCAGGTGTCGATGAGAATAAGGAGTTAGTTTTAATCAATGATAGTGAAATAAAAAGAATAATTTCACAGCTTAGAAGTTTTGAGTTTGAGGTTACTGGTGCGGGAGGATGGAAACAGGCTCAATGTACATCAGGTGGTGTTAGTTTAGAGGAGGTATCTTCATTAACGTGCGAATCGAGTATAGTAAGTAATCTGTATTTTGCAGGGGAAGTTTTGGATTTTGATGGACCATGTGGAGGGTTCAATTTACAAAATGCTTGGGATACAGCAATGAAAGTAGGAAAAAAATTATGTATAGAATACATCAAATAAAGTTAGATATTAATGAATCTTGGGAAGTAATTCCATCAAAGATTAAGCAGCAATTAAAAGAAAAAGACTTAGTGATTGATACTTGGACTGTAGTTAAAGAATCAATAGATGCAAGAGATAAAGGCGATTTAAAGAAAGTTTATACTGTGGATTTTACTTGCGATAAAGAAATGGATATTGCAGTTGCACCAGATTTGGAATATAAATTTGTTGATACAAATTTAGATAAAAATAAAAAACCAGTTATTGTTGGATTCGGTCCTGCAGGAATGTTTGCAGCATTAATTTTTGCTCAAATGGGATATAATCCAATAGTTCTTGAACGAGGAAAAAATGTAGACGAGAGAAGCATAGATGTAGAAGAATTTTGGAAAAATGGAAGTCTAAACCCTGAGTCAAATGTTCAATTTGGAGAAGGTGGAGCTGGTACATTTAGTGATGGGAAATTAACTACAGGAATTAAAGATCCAAGGGTTAGAAAAGTTCTAACAGAGTTTGTTAACTTTGGGGCTTCAGAGGAGATACTGTATAAACAAAAACCTCATATAGGAACAGATGTACTAAAGACTGTTGTTACTAATTTGAGAAAAGAAATAGAACGCCTTGGAGGTGAAGTTAGATTCGGCGCAAAAGTTACAAATATTGAACTTTTAGAGAATAGAGTGACGGGTGTAATGGTAAATGATAATCAGCTTATTTCATGTGACAATTTGGTTTTAGCTATTGGACATAGCGCAAGAGATACAATTAAGATGCTTCACGAAAAAGGGCTTACTATGGAACAAAAACCATTTTCAATTGGTGTTAGAATCGAACATCCACAAGGATTAATTAACGATTCTCAATATGGTAGATCAAAGGAAGCAAAGCTTCTTGGCCCTGCAGATTATAAATTATCTCACCATACCAAAAAAGGTAGAGGTGTCTACACATTTTGTATGTGCCCAGGAGGGGAGATTATTAACGCATCGTCAGAACTAGGATATGTTGTTACTAATGGAATGAGTAATAGTAAACGTGATAGCGGTTTTGCAAATTCTGGTCTTTTGTGTGATGTTAGAACAGAAGATTTTAATAGCAGCCACCCTCTTGCTGGAATTGAGTTTCAAAGGAAATTTGAAAAACTAGCATTTGAGGCAAGTGGTTGTACATACGAGCTACCTGAAACAACTTATGGAGAATTTAAAAAATCAAAGGTTGCATCATGCTTACCTAAATTTGCAGTTGATTCAATTTTGGAAGCAATGCCTGTATTTGCGAGAAAGATAAAGGGCTTTGATGATCCATTAACAGTAATCAAAGGCGTTGAGACACGAAGCTCATCTCCAGTTAGATTAGTTAGAGATAGAGAATATAATAGTTCTATTTATGGACTTTATCCTATTGGAGAAGGGGCAGGATATGCTGGTGGAATTGTATCTGCTGCTGTTGATGGGATTAAGAGTGCAGAGCGTATAATAGAAGGATAAATATTAAATCACTATTTATGATAATAAATAGTGATTTTTTAATTTTAATTAAATTAAGCTGTGACCAGTCATTTCTTTTGGAGCATTAAGACCGATTACCTTTAATAGAGTAGGGGCTAAATCGGCAAGTTTTCCAGGATTTATTGTGGTTACATCTGAGTTACTTATATAAACTAGTGGGACTTTATTTAGGGAATGTGCAGTAACGACTTGATCGTTTTCATCAAGCATAACATCAGCATTGCCGTGATCAGCAGTTAGAAGTATTTGACCATCAAGTTTCAGCACTGCTTCAACAATTTGATTGACACATTTGTCAAGTGCCTCGATTGCATTAATAGCTGCATTCATCATTCCAGTATGTCCAACCATATCTGCGTTAGCAAAATTTAGAATTATTACATCATACTTACTTAGATTTTCCAAAACATTTGCTGTAACGATTTCAGCACTCATTTCAGGTTTTAAGTCATAGGTTGCAACATCAGGACTAGGTATTAATATACGATCTTCTCCTTTATTTGGGGTTTCTACACCGCCGTTAAAAAAGAATGTTACGTGGGCATACTTTTCTGTTTCTGCAATTCTAAGTTGTTTTATACCATTGGCAGCCAGGTACTCTCCAAGAGTGTTTGTTAAGTTCTCTGGTGGATAAGCAACGGAAACTTTAGGCATTGAACTATCGTAATTTGTCATACAAACATACTTTATATCATTTAATGTTTTTGCTCTTTTAAACCCTGAAAAGTCTTTATCTACAATTGTTCTTGTAATTTCTCTAGCCCTGTCTGGTCTGAAATTAAACATTATTACAGAATCACCATCTTTAATAATGCCATTTGAATCAACTATAGTTGGCAGTACAAATTCATCGTTTTCATCTCTACCATATGCTTCACTTAATGCATTTAATGAGCTATTTGAACTATGTCCAATACCAAGAACCATTGCATCATAGGCTTTTGAAACACGATCCCATCTTTTATCTCTATCCATTGAGTAATATCTACCTGAAATTGTTGCAATTTTACCAGTTCCAATGGTTTTCATATGTTTTTCTATATCTTTTAGATATACTTCTGCACATCTTGGAGGGACGTCTCTGCCATCAAGAAAACAATGAACATAAACATTTTGAACATCATTACTGTTTGCTAGGTTAAGCAAAGCTTTTAGGTGATCAATATGGCTGTGAACACCTCCATCTGACAATAAACCAATTAAATGTAAAGCATTAGCATTGGAGTTTAAGGAATTAATTGAGTCAAGAAAAACTTTGTTTTCAAAAAAATCTCCATCATCAATTGATTTTGATATTCTAGTTAATTCTTGATAAACGACCCTACCAGCACCAATATTCAAATGCCCAACTTCAGAATTTCCCATTTGACCTTGTGGAAGTCCTACATCTAAGCCAGAAGCACCTAAAGTCGTATGTGGATATTTGGCAAAAATCTCGTCTAGATTAGGTGTATTTGCCAGAGCAATTGCATTTCCATGTTTTTTTTCACTACATCCAAATCCATCTAAAATCATTAGCATTGTTGGACTATTTTTTAAATTCATATTGTTAACCTCATTTCAAAGTATTATTTGATAATATTATAGCATAAATGTTATAATATCTAAAGAGCATGATGGAGGATAAGTATGAAGTGGACAGAAAAACAAAAAGACGCAATATTTACTAGAGACAAGAATATATTAGTTTCAGCAGCAGCCGGATCAGGCAAAACAGCAGTATTAGTTGAGAGAATAATAAGGCTTATTTTAGATGATAATGTTTCAATTGACGAATTGTTAGTTGTTACATTTACAAATGCGGCAGCGAGCGAAATGAAGGCAAAAGTTATTAAAGCTATCAAAAAAGAGATTAAAAATAATAATGAAAAGTCTAGCTTTTTGAGGGAACAACTTGATAAAGCTTCAAATGCTTCAATTTCAACCTTTCATGCTTTTGCACTTAATATAATCAAGAGGTATTTTTATGTAATAAATATAAATCCAAAGATGAATATTATTGATGAAACCCTAAGTAGTACAATAAAGAAAAATATTATGGGAAATGTTTTTGATGAAGAATACGACAAAAAACAAAAAAGCTTTTTGGATTTTGTTAAAGCATATAGTAATGCGAAGTCTGACGAGGGACTAAAGGATGCATTGATCAACCTTTATGATAATTTACAAGCAGTTCCAGAGCCAATGAAGTGGGTTGAGGATGCAGTTAATCTTATGGATCAAGACTTTGAGAAATTTCAATTAACAGAAGCATGGACGTATATAGCCAAAGAAATTGAAGATAAATTAAATGAGGTTATATCAGGATATAAAGCTGCTCAAAACCTTTTAATTGATTCAAATTTAAAAAGGCTAGCTGAAATAGTAGCAATTGACATAGTTAATTTAGAAGAAATGAAGGAAGACTTTGGAAATAAAAGATATACCAAAGTTAGGAGTTCTATAAATGCCTTCAAAAGTAGTACTGTTAGAAGTAGAAGTGATGAAAAAGAAAAATATGAGGTCATAAAGGAAACCGTTTCAGCTATAAAGAAAAAATCTAATGAAATTTTAAAAAAATTAGCTGCAAGTTACTTTGTGAGGCCTTTTGAAGAGCAAGTGGATGAGGTTAGGGAACTACTTCCTTATGGGGAAGAGTTAAAAAAACTATTATTAAATTATCATACACAATTTAGTGAATATAAACTTAAAAATAATTATCTTGATTTTAGTGATATTGAGCATTATGCAATTGAAATATTAAAGAACAAAGATGTTGCGAATGAATGTAGAAATAAGTATAAACATATATTTATTGATGAATATCAAGACAGTAACTTTATTCAAGAAGAAATAATTAACAGTATTAAACGAGATAATAATTTGTTTATGGTCGGCGATGTTAAACAAAGTATTTATAGGTTTAGATTAGCAGAACCTATTATTTTTCAGGAAAAGTATAAAAGATATAAATCGGGAAATGATAAAAACTCTATAGTGATAGACTTAAATCAAAATTTTAGAAGTAAGGAACCAATTATAAATGAGGTTAATAATGTTTTTAAACCTCTTATGGATTACGATGATGATCAAGCATTATATCTTGGGGCAACATCTCGAGAAGGGTTTGATTTTGAGGTTGAATTAAATATATTTGATAATCAATCCGAATATTCAGGGGATGACAACACTGAAATAGATGAGGAACTTGAAGAAATGGGGTTAGCAGAACTAGAAGCGTTAACCGCAGTTAATTTAATCAAAGAGAATGTTGGTAAAGAATACTATGATCACAAAGAGGATAAAATAAAAGAAATAACTTACAAAGATATTGTAATATTAATGAGAGGGATAAAGACTAGGGGAAGTATTTTTCATGATGTATTAATGGATAATGGAATTCCAGTATATCTTGATAATTCAACTGGATATTTTGATACTGTGGAAATAATTAGTTTTGTTGACATACTGGGTATTATAGACAACACAAAGCAAGATATCCCTTTGCTATCAGCACTTAGGAGTGCAATATTTGGTTTCTCTATAGAAGAACTTATTTCAATTAGAATTAATAACAAAAAGGGTTCCTATGAGAATGCAATGAGAAATTATGAAAAAAGTGGTGATAACGAGGAACTGGTAAGGAAGATAAAAAGAACTTTTAATCAGATTGAAACATGGAAAAAAGAGGTATTATATATGCCTATAGATGAATTTATTTGGCATGTAATGAGTGATAGTGGATACTTTTCATTTGTTGGAGCACTTCCGTCTGGTAATCAAAGACAATTAAATTTGAGAGCTTTAGTTGACAAAGCAAGTAGTTTTAGAAGTACTGGAGATAATTCAATATTTGGATTTTTGCGTTATTTTAATGATATGAAAAAAAATACAAATATAGGACAGGTATCAACATTTGGTGAAGACGATAATACGGTTCAAATTACTACTATACATAAAAGCAAGGGGTTAGAATATCCAGTAGTAATAGTTTCAAATTTGGCTAATAAACTTAAAAAGGATACTATAACTAAAATCGGACAATATAATAAAGATATAGGATTATCATTAACATATTATAATACAAGCCAGCAGTGGTATAGAAATACCATCGTTCAAAAAGCAATAAGCAGAGCTAGTGATGTTGATATGTACGAGGAAGAAATAAGAATCTTGTATGTAGCATTTACAAGGGCAAAGGATAAATTGATTTTGTTAGGTAGTTTTAAAGATTACATAGAAGAACTTAATAAAGTTAAGATTTCTACAAAGAATATTTCAAATTATTATAATTTACTAGCAGAACATCTGCCAAATTGCAGTATAAAAAGAAGAGTTTGGACAAAAGAAAAGCTTAGTTTATCAGCAAAAGGTGAGCAGAAAATTAATATTGATTTTAATAAATTAAATGAAGGAGTAGATAAAAAAGATAGAGATTTTGTTCAAAAAGTTTTAAACTATAAATATCCGTATGAAGAATCACTTAACGTGAAATCAAAGTTTTCAGTAAGTGAAATTAACAATGGATATGTTCCTAAGATTGGATTAAATGAGTTATCATTTAATAAAGACACTGCAACTAAAATCAAAGGAGCTGCCCTTGGTACAATTCTTCATAGGGTTATGGAATATATTGATTTTGATATCGCCAGAAGTTCAGGTGTAGAATATATCAAAAAAACTATTAAAGAAATGATAAGTAAAGAAATACTTACAGCAGAGGAAGGTGAGGCAGTTAAGGAAGAAAAAATATTAAACTTCTTTGAGAGTGAAATTGGAAAAAGAGCATCAAATAGTAAATGTGTAAAGGAAAAACCGTTTACAATGGTTCATACAATCAATGATAATGATGTATTGATACAGGGTATTATAGATTGTTATTTTGAAGAAAATGATAGTTTGATTATTGTAGATTATAAATCAAATTATAATTTAGATGGAATCAAAGAAGCATATGAAAATCAGTTGAGAATGTACAAAGCTGCTCTAGAAGCGAGCACAAACAAAAATGTTTCAGAGTGTTGGCTTTATGCGTTTAAAGAAGATAGGGGAATAAGAATATTATAATTATATAATTTAAGGAGGTAAATTATGGCAAAATATAAATGTTCAGTTTGTGGGTATGTTCATGATGAAGCAGTGAATGGACCTTTTGAGAATTTGGAGAAATGTCCAGTGTGTATGCAACCTGCAAAGGTGTTTGTTTTGATCGAGGATGGTAATGAAAATAGTACCATGGAAATTGAAACAGTAGAGGTAGAGGACAGCACCTTAGAATACGATAGTGAGTTTGTACGTGTAGATGAAAAATCTAGATATATGGCAGAAATTCATGAAATGGCAGTATCTGGTAAGTCTATTATTGCGGCTATGAGCACTCAGATGCCAATGCCAAATTGGGACGATATTTTAATCTTAGGAGCACAATTAAACCCACCACCATTAAATGAACACGATGAAGTAAATACAACAACTGTAATAGGCCATAAGGCAAAAAAACCATTAGTATTAGAAAATCCAATTTATATTTCTCATATGTCTTTTGGCGCTTTGTCAAAAGAAACAAAGGTTTCTCTTGCAAAGGGTACGGCAATGGCTAAATCAGCTATGTGTAGTGGAGAAGGTGGAATTTTGCCAGAGGAAATGGCAGCTGCTGAGAAATATATTTTTGAATATGTACCAAATAAGTATTCAGTTACTGACGAAAACCTAAAGAACGCAGATGCAATTGAAATTAAAATTGGACAGGGGACTAAACCTGGAATGGGAGGTCACCTACCAGGAGATAAAGTTACACCAGAAATTGCAAAGGTTAGAAATAAACCTTTAGGAGTTGATGTTATAAGCCCATCTAAATTTGAAGGGATTGACACAAAAGAAGATTTAAAGAATCTTGTTGATGAATTAAGAGCAAGATCAGAAGGCAGACCTATTGGAATAAAAATTGCTGCAGGAAAAATCGAAAAAGATTTAGAATATGTTGTTTTTGCAGAACCAGATTTTGTTACAATTGATGGTAGAGGAGGTGCTACAGGTGCTAGTCCAAAGCTATTAAGAGATGCTACTAGCGTACCTACAATATTTGCATTAGCAAGAGCAAGAAAATATCTAGATTCTGTTTCTAGTGATATTCAACTGGTAATTACAGGTGGACTAAGAGTTTCATCAGATTTTGCAAAAGCAATTGCAATGGGAGCTGATGCAGTGGCAATTGCTTCGGCAGGGCTTATTGCAGCAGCATGCCAACAATATAGAATTTGTGGCACAGGTATGTGTCCAGTAGGAATCGCAACTCAAGATGAAGAGCTTAGAAAAAGGCTTAAAGTAGATGTGGCTGCAAAACGAGTTGGAAATTTCCTTAATGTTTCACTGGAGGAATTAAAAACTTTTGCAAGAATAACAGGACACAAAGATATTCATGATTTGTCTTTAGAAGATCTTGTGACAATCAATAGAGAAATATCTGAGTTTACTGACATTTCTCACGTTTAAAAAATATTAATTAATAGAAATAAAAGAAAAGAGTGAAGATATTATCT
>JAVWMQ010000043.1:0-13700 GCA_036637375.1 Anaerovoracaceae bacterium | reverse complement strand
AATTTTTATTATTGCTTTGGCAAGATTGTTAAACTTCACTTTGCTCATCAGATTCAAATGTTTCATCTGAGTCTTTTGCAGCCATAATTTTTTCATATTCATCAAAAATCGCATCTTTAATCATATTACGCGTTTGAATTGAAAGAGGGTGCGCGATGTCTCTATAAGTACCTTCACTTATTTTTTTACTTGGCATAGCAATAAATGGTCCGTTGTTTCCATCGATAATTTTAATATCGTGAACAACAAACTCTTCGTCAAATGTAATAGAAACTACTGCTTTCATTTTGCCTTGATCTCTGATTTCTCGAATCCTTACGTCTGTTATATTCATATTAACACCACCCTTTTCTACTAGTATTATTCGCTTTGTACGAACCTACATAAATTATACATTAAAGTGCAACGCTATACAAGTTATTTTTTTAAAAAATCTGAAAATTCGGACTCAACTCGATTATTGATTTATCCTTAGAAATTTCTCCCATATATATTAGAGGAGTGTAATTACTTATTTTTTTATTAATTGGTATGTCAGAAACAATGGCTACACCTACGCCTACAACGCTAATTGAGAATTCGGATAGAAGTTCGGTAATACCTTTAATACTTCCTCCTGCTCGCATGAAATCATCAATAATCAAAGCTTTACTGCCACCCTTTATTGAACGTTTTGACATGGACATTTTTTGTATTCGATCGGAAGAACCAGAGAAGTAATTGATGCTTACAGTTGATCCTTCTGAAATTTTGGTTTCCCTCCTCACTACAATTAAAGGGATATTGAGCAATTTGGCAGTCATCATTGCTAATGGAATCCCTTTTGTTTCTATAGTGGCGATGTAATCAGCATTAGTATTTTGAAACTTTCTTGCAAAAATTTTAGCTAAACTTTCAGCCATCACAGGATTGAACATAATATCAGAAGTGTATAGAAATCCACCACCGAGGAATCTGTTTTCATCTTTCAAGACTTTACAAAGTGATTCCTGAACCTTTATAACATCTTCATCGTCAATGAAATGTGTGAATTTAACTCCGCCATGAATTCCTGATATTGTTTCGATTTTTCCAAGTTTCATTTCTTGGACAATTTCCTTTGCTTTGGAAATATCTTCGCTGACAGAGGATTTTGCAATATTAAATTTATCTGTAAAAACACTTAATGGGAAAATCACGTTAGGTGAATCTGATAATGTTTTAATAAGATATGATACTCTTCCAATTCTTTTCATAATATATTGTCTCCTAAATACAAAGTTAGAATAGATAATATGCTTTTTATTTGTTTTTGTCAAATTTCTACACAAAAATACTTCATTTTATGATATAATTTTCTTGCACATTTTATGGAGGAATAAATATGATTAATATAGATAAATATAAACACATTCACTGCATTGGCATTGGGGGAATTGGGCTTTCAGCTATTGCAGATATTTTGGTTGCAAGAGGAATCAAAATAACAGGTTCAGATATGAGCGAAAGCGAGAAGGTAGAGGAACTGAGAAAAGATGGAGTGGAAGTATACATTGGACATCGAAAAGAGAATATAAATGGCGCTGAGCTAATTGTTTACTCATCTGCGGTGGGCAAGACGAATCCTGAACTAATTGAAGGTGAAGCAAATGGGATTCCGATGATTACAAGAGCGGAAATGCTTGGATATCTTATGGATGGCTGTGAAAATAGCATTGCTATTGCAGGGACTCATGGCAAGACGACCACAACTTCAATGATTTCATTAATTTTAAATGAAGCAAAACTTGATCCGACATTGTTAGTTGGTGGCAATTTAAAAGAAATAGGAGGAAATGTTAGAGTTGGTTGTAGCAAATATTTTGTTACAGAGGCTTGTGAATACATGGATAGTTTTTTGGAATTAAAACCAAAAATTGAGGTGATTTTGAATATAGACTCAGACCATCTTGACTACTTCAAAGATATAGATCATATAGTTGATTCGTTCAAAAAATTCACAAGATTAGTGCCTGAAGATGGAACGATCATAGCGTATGATGCAAACCCTTTTGTGAGTAAAGCAATAAAGGAACTTCCAAATGTTTTGACTTTTGGACTCTCAGAAAGCTGTAATTATTCTGCTCTAAATATTGACTTTGATTTGGGTGGTATGCCAAGTTATGATTTTTATTATAATGGAGAATTTCTGGAACATATTGAATTATCAATACCAGGAGAACATAATATTCTAAATTCATTGGCTGCAATGTCTTGCGCACATCTTTTGAACGTGAACATGGATGTTGCTAAAGAAACCCTAAAAAAATACATTGGCACAGAGAGAAGATTTGATGTACAAGGATTGATTAGAAGTGGAATCAAGATAGTTGATGATTATGCACATCATCCTACAGAAATTAAAGCGACATTAAGTGCTGCAAAAAATATGGAGCACAATAAACTTTGGTGCCTATTCCAGCCACACACTTATACAAGGACAATTGCATTGTTTGATGATTTTGCAAAGTCTTTTGGTGATGCAGATAAAATAATATTGGCAGAAATATATGCGGCACGTGAGAAGAACGTTGACAAAATAAGTTCTGAGTCTTTGGTGCCAAAAATCAAAGAATTTTTCCCTGACAAAGAAGTTCTTTATTTTAACAATTTTGATGATATGAAGAATTATGTTTATGATAATGCAGAGGAAAAGGACTTGGTCCTAACTATGGGTGCTGGAGATATTTATAAGGTTGGAGAAATGCTAATTGAAAAGGACAGAAAAAATGGAAATTAAGAAATTTGAAACGTATGAAGAATATTTAGAAATAGAAAAAGCTCGAATTGAGCACAATCTAAAATATGCTAAAGACGGTGTAAGGTTTGTAGATATTAGGCAGGCATATATAGGAAAAGATGTAACAATAGGGCGAGGAACAATCATCTATCCATGTACTACGATTAAAGGCAACACTATAATTGGAGAGGATTGTTTGATTGGGCAAAATACTAGAATAGAAAATTCTATTATTGGAGATAAGACTGAAATTGAAAGTTCAGTAATACTAGAAAGCAAAATAGGTGAGGCTACTAAAGTAGGGCCATTTGCTTATTTGAGACCGAAATGTAACATAGGAAACAATTGTAAAGTAGGCGATTTTGTAGAAATGAAAAATTCTAATTTTGGAGATGGAAGCAAAGTTTCTCACTTAACCTACATTGGTGATTCTGATGTTGGTCAAAAAGTTAATATTGGATGTGGTGTTGTTTTTGTCAACTATGACGGAACTAACAAACATAGATCAACTGTAGAAGATGGGGCTTTTGTTGGATGTAATACTAACTTGGTTTCACCTGTAACAGTTAAAAAGGAATCATACATTGCTGCCGGAAGTACGGTTACAAGTGACGTGCCTGAGGGATCGCTGTATGTTTCAAGAAGCAAAGGTAAAGTTGTTGAAGGTTGGGTCGCAAAAAGGGGCCTTATTAAAAGATCTAAGTAAGGAGGATATGATGAATAAGGGAGCGTTTTCGGATTACAAAGTTTTTGCAGGTAATTCGCATCCAGGGCTAGCAGAGGAAATTGCTGATTTAATGGGCAAGCCACTTGGTAAAGCTACAGTTAAAAAGTTTAGTGATGGTGAAATTTGTGTAAACATAGGAGAAACTGTGAGAGGTTTAGATTGTTTCATAGTTCAGTCAACTTGCAATCCGGTAAATGATAACTTGATGGAAGTTTTAATTATGATTGATGCAATGAAAAGAGCATCTGCGGGTAGAATTAATGCAGTATTACCATATTATGGTTACGCAAGACAGGACAGAAAAGCTAAGGCGAGAGATCCAATTACTGCAAAATTAGTGGCAGATATTTTGATTGCAGCAGGAGCTGACAGAGTAGTAACGATGGATTTACATGCAGCCCAAATTCAGGGGTATTTTGATGTGCCAGTTGACCATTTGGTTGGAGTACCTATCTTAGTAGATTACTTCCAGGAAAACCCACTAGAAGATCTTGTGATTGTTTCGCCAGACCATGGTAGTGTTACAAGAGCTAGAAGTGTTGCAGAACCTTTAAATGCGCCAATTGCAATAATTGACAAAAGAAGACCAGAACCAAACAAAAGTGAAATTATGAATATTATCGGTGATATAAAAGGCAAAAATTGTATTGTTGTTGATGATATGATTGATACTGCAGGAACAATTTGTAATGCAGGTAAAGCTTTAATGGAGCTAGGCGCTAAGAGCGTTAGAGCATGTGCAACTCATCCTGTTTTATCAGGGCCAGCAATTGAAAGACTAGAAGAGTCACCTTTTGAAGAAGTTGTATTATTAAACACTGTACCACTGGATTTAACTAAGGTAAGTGGAAAGTTCAAGACGCTTTCTGTTGCACCGCTATTTGCTGATGCAATGACAAGAATTTTCACAAATGAATCAGTAAGTAAATTGTTCGCTAGATAAAAGGGATAAATATGTATGTAATTGTTGGGCTTGGTAATCCAGGCAAAAAATATGAAAATACAAGACATAATATTGGTTTCATTACAATCGATTACTTATCAAATGATTTAGGAATTAAAGTTGACAAAATTAAACATAAATCTTTGGTCGGGGAGGGGAGAATCTCCGGCCATAAGGTTATGTTCGTTAAACCACAGACATTTATGAATTTAAGTGGTGAAGCTGTTAGAGAAATTGTGGACTATTACAAGGTTGATTTGGATAAGCTAATTGTAATATATGATGATATTGATATTGAAAAAGGTACTGTTAGAATTAGAAAAAAAGGTAGTGCAGGTACACATAATGGAATGAGATCAATATTATACCAACTTGGAAATGGTGATTTCACTAGAGTTAGAATTGGTATTGGAAAGAATACTAAGGGAAACTTAGCGGACTACGTTATTGGTGGGTTTGTTAAGGACGAAGTAAAAATGATGGAAGAAGCAGTAATCCATGCTTCAAAGAGTGTTGTTAGTGTTATTGAAGATGGTGTGGATAAAGCTATGAGTAAGTACAATGGGAATAGTTAATATTACTGGAGTTAGCGGTAGTCGAGTTGCACCGGTTTGTGGCAAAATAATTGAAGAAAGTACCGGACAAATATTGATTTTGACACCGACGTTTATGCGTGCATCTAAATTAGCTTCGGATCTTTCTTTTTTTGTTAAAAAAAATGTATATTTATTACCTAGTGATAATGAAACATTTACTTTTTTTGATGCAAAAAATAAAGATTCATTAATAGAAAGATTAAAAATAATAAAAAAAATATTTGAAGAAAAAGATTGCGTTGTTGTAGCACCAATTAATGGAGCTATTAAAAAAATGCCACCAAAAGAAGTATTTGAGAAATATAAGCTAGCTTTTGAAATTAATAAAAGTGTAAGTGATGTAAAGAACCTTGTAAAAAAACTTGTGGATATGGGATATGAACGAGTATCTATGGTTTATGCAAAAGGTCAATTCTCAATGCGAGGTAGCATTTTGGATATTTATACACCATATAACGAAGAGCCATATAGAATAGAATTTTTTGACGATGAAGTTGAATCAATTAGAACTTTTGATGTTATAGAACAAAGATCAATTGAAAAATTAAATCGTATTGAGATATTTCAATCGGAGCTTTTGGCCTACGACAAAGTAAGTTTTGAAAGGGCAAAAGCAAAAATTGCATCAAACTACAAAAATCAAGTTGAACGAAAAGAAGATTTGATAAATGCCATTGATAATTTAGATAAACTTCAGCAACTTGAGAATTATCTTGATTATTTCTATGATGCTACAGAAAACTTGGCAGACTATATGGAAGATGCAAAAATTATTTTTGATGATCCAAATAGAATGCATGAGTACTTAGAAACAAGAGCGATTGAATATAAAATGGATTTTACAGCTTTACTTGAAAAAGGAAAAGTTGTAAAAAAAGATTTCGATAATTTTCCAGGTACAAAGGAACTTTTGGAGCTGTATAAAAATGAAAATATATATTTAATTAGTCCATTTCAAAAAAAGATAAATGGCATAGATACATATGACGAACTGGTAAATATAAGCTCTATGGAGTGTTTGTCATATAACGGCAAATTGGACTTACTAGCAAGAGAACTTAGAAAATACTTGGAGAGATCATATAAGGTTACTATTGCTTGTAGCACTTTGGAAAGAGCAAATAATATTAAAGAATTCCTGAAAGTAGAAGGTTTGGAAGATAAAATAGAAGTAAAAGAGGGTGTTTTATCTGAGGGGATGGACTTTCCAAAAGAAAAATTCGCGATTATCACTGACAGAGATATCTTTGGAACACAAAAAAATAGAAAAAGAGTTAAGTCAAAGAATAGCAAGAGTAAACAAATCAAAACCTTTACTGAAATTAAAAAAGGTGATTTTGTTGTTCACGAAAACCATGGAGTAGGAAAGTTTATTGGAATAAAAAAGCTAGAACTGCAAGGTATTCAAAAGGATTATATACAGATTAAATATGCAGGAAATGATATGCTTTATGTGCCAGTTGAGCAAATGGATTTAGTACAAAAGTATGTTGGTTCAGAAACTATAACTCCTAGGATTAATAGGTTGTCGGGAAGCGATTGGAAAAACACAAAGGCAAAGGCGAAAGCGGCAATTGCAAGTATGGCAAAAGAATTGATAGAATTGTCAGCGGCAAGAGTAGCCAAAGCAGGGCATCAATTTAGTCCAGATACGCCATGGCAACGTGAATTTGAAGATGATTTTCCTTATGAAGAAACTGCAGATCAATTAAGATGTATTGAAGAGATTAAAGCCGATATGGAAAAACCAGAAGCAATGGACAGGCTTTTGTGTGGAGATGTTGGGTACGGTAAAACGGAAGTGGCGGCAAGAGCAATGTTTAAATGTGCAACTGAGGGAAAGCAAGTTGCAGTTTTAGTTCCAACTACAGTTTTGGCGAGTCAGCACTATAATACATTAAAAGCAAGGTTTGAGAAATTTCCTTTTAAGGTTGAAATGCTTTCAAGGTTTAGGACGGATCACCAGCAAAAGCTTATAATCGAGGCTACAAGACGTGGGGAAGTAGATGTGTTGATAGGGACGCATAGACTTTTGTCTGAGGACGTTAAATTTAAGGATTTAGGACTTTTAGTAATTGATGAAGAACAAAGATTTGGTGTTGCCCACAAAGAAAAAATTAAAAGCATAAAAGATAATGTTGATGTTTTAACTTTATCTGCTACACCGATTCCAAGAACACTTCATATGTCTTTGGTTGGAATTAGAGATATGAGCTTAATAGAAGAACCGCCAGAGGAAAGATTCCCTGTTCAAACATATGTTATGGAAGAAGATGATTTTGTTATAAGAGAAGCTATTGAAAGAGAGGTTGATCGTAACGGACAAGTTTTCGTTATTTATAACAAAGTTAGAGGAATTAAAAGGATAGCGAAACAAATTGAAGATCTTGTACCAGGCAAGGTTGTATCGGTATTACATGGGCAAATGAGTTCCCACGCAATTGAAGATGTAATGATGGATTTTGTTAATGGAAATGGAGATGTTTTAGTTGCTACAACAATAATCGAATCAGGGATAGATATACCAAATGTAAATACTGAGATAATTATTGATGCAGATCATTTTGGATTATCACAGCTATACCAGCTAAGAGGTAGAGTAGGGAGATCAAGCAAGTTAGGATATGCATATTTAATGCATAAAAAAGCGAAATCCTTAACTGAGATTGGTGAAAAAAGGCTTAGAGCTATTAAAGAGTTCACAGAATTTGGAGCAGGCTTTAAAATTGCTATGCGAGATTTAGAAATAAGAGGTGCAGGTAATTTGCTTGGAAGTGAGCAGCATGGACACTTAATTAGTGTTGGTTATGAACTTTATTGCAAATTAGTTGATGAAGCTGTAGCGGCGCTTAGGGGAGAGATTATTAAGGACGAAAAAGAAGAGGCTATTCTTGATATAAAAGTTCCTGCCTATATACCGGATACATATATTTCTGATGAAGTTACCAAACTTGCAATGTATAGAAGTATTGCAGAAATATCAACAAAAGAAGAGCGAGTATCAATGCTTGCAGAAATTGAAGATAGGTTTGGTAATGCACCAAGTGAGGTTATAAACTTACTAGAGGTATCATTGATCAAATCGTTGGCGGAAAACTTAGATATTCAAAAGGTGTTCGAAAAAGGAAATCAAGTTCAATTCTCTTTTGCATCTAATGGTGTTAAGCCAATAGTTATTTACAAAACATCTGGGATTCCAGTTCTAGAGGATATTAGAGATTTTTTGGAAAAATTAAATGAAAAATAAATGTTGACAACAAGCAAAGATAGTTTTATACTGTGACAGGAAGTCCTTGGTGCTGCGTTATGCCGCTAAGGGCTTTTATTTTTTTGCTTATAAATTATATGGATAATTTTTATATGATAGTAATAATTCTAATAGTTGTGAACGTTGAAAAATGGCGATATTGTAAGTTGTAAAAGAATGTAACTTTGTGGTATACTTAATAGGTATGCAAAGGAGGGTAATATGTTATTTAAAAATATTACATTATTAAATGAAGAATATAAAATAATTCCAAACTCATATATTGGTATTGTTGGAAATAAAATAGAATATATAGGAACAAGTAAACCGTCAAAGGATTATGGTTATGAGTACGATGGTAGGAATAAATTGTTAATGCCAGGTTTTGTTAATTCTCACGGACATTCACCGATGACATTACTGAGAGGATATGGCGAGAATCTTGGGCTACAAGATTGGCTGAATAAAAAGGTTTTCCCCTTTGAGGATAAGCTTACAGGCGAAAGTGTTTATTATGGAACACTATTAGCTATGGCAGAATCAATTAGATATGGTATTGTATCAACGACAGATATGTACTACTTTAGTGAAGCTATGGCAAAGGCTATTGGCGAAAGTGGAACAAAAAATAATATATCTAGGTCTATAACAAATTTTGCCGATGAGGACTTAGACAACATGGAAAGTGCAAAGGAAATGAAGTGGGCATATGAGAATCTTAACGGAACATGTGATGGGAGAATAATTGTAGACATGAGTCTTCATGCGGAATACACGTCTACTCCTAAAACGGTAAAACAGCTAGCGGATTACACGAAAAAAATAGGTGCAAATATGCACGTTCATTTATCAGAAACTAAATTTGAACATGAAGAATGCAAGAAGAAATATGGAATGACACCGACGGAATATTTGAATCATTATGGTCTTTTTGATACAAAAACGACAGCTGCTCATTGTGTTCACCTTGAAGAAGAAGATTTTAAAATATTAAAGGAAAAAGGTGTAACTGTAGCATGCAACCCTATTAGCAATCTAAAGTTAGCTAGTGGTATTTGTAACGTGCCAAAATTGCTAAAACAAGGAATAAATGTAACTATTGGTACAGATAGTGTTGCGAGTAACAATAGTTTGAACTTTATAGAAGAGATGAAGATGTTTGCAATTGCTCCAAAGATGATGTTTAATAGCCCGGAAGCAGTAACTCCAATAGAAACTATTAAAGCGGCTACCATAAATGGTGCTGTAGCCCAAGGCAGATATGATACGGGAATCATAAAGGAAGGGTACAAAGCAGATTTAATCGTTATAGATATTAGTGGGCCTAATATGCATCCAATCCATAATTTGGCTAATAATGTAGTGTATTCGGCATCTTCAAATGATGTAGTCTTAACTATGGTCGATGGCAAAGTTTTATACGAAAATGGTGAATACAAAACAATAGATATAGAAAAAGTGATCTATAATGTGGAAAAGATTACAAAAGACATAATAAATAGTCTTTAACATGGGGGTAGTATGAGTAAACAATCATTAATAAAAGGTGCGGCAGTCTTAGGTACTGCAGGCATAATTGTAAAGCTGCTTGGTGCAGTATTCAGAATACCTCTAGGTAATTGGATTGGGGATACGGGCATGGCAAACTATGGGCCAGCCTACTATATATATTCCTTTTTCCTAATACTAGCAACAGCAGGTTTGCCTATTGCTATCTCTAAAATGGTATCAGAGAGTAGAGCTGTTGGATGTTATGCTCAGGCACACAAAGTGTTTAAACTGTCTGCAAGTTTAATGCTTGGCATTGGTATTTTGTCATTTATAATACTATTTACATTTGCACCTCAAATTGCAAATTTAATAGGAAATCAGGAGGCAGCGCTTGCAATGCGGGCTATTTCGCCATCATTGATTTTAGTGCCAATAATGGCAGCGTATCGAGGGTACTTTCAAGGAATGCAAAATATGAAACCTACAGCAGTGTCCCAGGTGGTTGAACAGTTCTTTCGAGTAGTAATTGGACTTGCAGCTGCATACATTCTTTTTAACATGGGGACAGGCAGTTTCATTGCTGATAGCTTTGATAGATATGAACGTGGCGCTGCAGGAGCATCTTTTGGAGCGACAGCTGGATCAATAGGCGGACTGCTTATGATTCTTTTGATATATGCTCTTTCGAGAAAAAGTATTAAAAGAAAAATTGCTACATGCACAAATGATGAGGTATCATCGTCAAAAAGTATACTAAAAAAAGTTTTAGTTATTGCTGTACCTATTACAATTGGGGCAGCTATAATGCCTATAATTAACCTGGTTGATGCAGGATTAGTAATGAATAGGCTTCAAAATGCTGCAGGATTTGATTATGAAATGTCAAAATCACTTTATGGTCAGTTAACTGGTTTTGTAGGGTCGCTAATCAATTTCCCGCAAGTTCTCACACAAGCTGTGGCAATGAGTTTAGTGCCGGTTATAGCAATTGCTTACAAAACAAGAAATGAAGAACAGCTACATAATAATGTTGCCTTGGGTCTTAGAATGGCAGTTATAATTGGATTCCCCTGTGCATTTGGACTTATGTCATTGGCAGAACCGATATTACTATTATTGTATCCAGCACAAAGAGAAAGCGCTATGGGAGCAGCACCTGTATTGGCAATAATGGCGTTTGGAGTTCTTTTCTTGTCAACAGTTCAAACTTTGACAGGAGTTCTTCAGGGGGTAAGTAAACAGATTATACCTGTAATTAACCTAAGTATCGGTGTGGTATGCAAAATAATTCTAACTTATACACTTACAGGGATACCATCAATAAATATTAAAGGTGCGGCAATAGGAACGGTTGCAGCATACATGGTTGCAGCAACGTTGAATATTATCGCAGTAAAAAAATATACGGGAACACATATAGACATTGGAAAAACATTTATAAGACCATTGATTTCATCAGCGGCTATGGCAGTAATCGTTATTGGGGTGTATAAGGTTACATTTATGGCGATTGCATCTAATTCAATATGTACATTAATTAGTGTTGCAGTTGGAGGATTATCTTATGGTGTTTTAATCTTTGTAACAAAAACAATTTCAGTTGATGAATTGGCTTTTGTACCAAAAGGTGACAAGTTGGCTAAACTTGTATCTAAATTTGTGAAATAGGTGTTAGAGAATATGAATAAAAATAAATATGAAGGGTTGTTGAAACCGGGTAATACAGATGGTGAAGCGCTCGAACGTTTAATTTCGATAATAGAGATTCTAAGAGTTGAGTGTCCGTGGGACAAAGAGCAAACACATGAAAGTCTAAAACAATGTTTAATTGAAGAGGCATATGAGGTGTGTGAAGCTATTGATCGTAAAGACGGCGCAAATTTAAGAGAAGAATTAGGAGATGTCCTACTACAAGTTGTTTTCCACAGTTCGTTATGCAAAGAAAAAGAGATGTTTGGAATGGAAAGTGTGATAAATGATGAATGTGAAAAAATGATTAGAAGACATCCGCATGTTTTTTCCGATGAAGACACAAAAAGTGTTGACAAAGTACTAGAAAAATGGGAGAATATCAAGAGTAAAGAGCACACCTTCAATAAGAAAGGTGATGTACTTGACAATATTCCTTTAGCATTACCAGCTTTAATACGTAGCTATAAAATTCAAAGGAATGCTTCAAAAGTCGGTTTTGATTGGGAGAATATTAACGGAGCTTATGAAAAGCTTGAAGAAGAAACCAAGGAAGTTAAATTTGCTTACGAAAACGAAAGCGACGATGAAGTCTTTGAAGAAATTGGTGATTTACTGTTTTCAGTTGTAAACGTAGCACGATTTATGGGTGTTAACCCTGAAGATGCATTAATGGCGGCGAACAATAAGTTCATAGAGAGATTTAAATTTATTGAGAGGAACGCAAATGAGAATGGAAAAGAGTTTGAAGAGTTGACGTTAGAAGAGATGGATTTTTATTGGAGTAAGTCGAAGGAGTAGGGTTAATCTTGGGAAGCGCGAGTGTCGCGAGTTTTTATATTTTTAAGGAGGATTTGGATATGAACAAAGCAGAATTAATTGCTGCAGTAGCAGAAAAGACAGGGTTTACTAAAAAGGATGCTGAACAGGCTGTAAACGCAACAATGGCAACAATCGAAGGTGCATTAGTTGGTGGAGATAGAGTACAGTTAATTGGATTTGGTACTTTTGAAGTTCGTCAGAGAAAAGCAAGAACAGGAAGAAACCCTAGAAAACCTGGTGAAACAATTGAGATTGCTGCATCTAAAGCTCCTGTGTTTAAAGCAGGAAAAGCACTTAAAGACGCTGTAAACAAATAAGTTTGATATAGGGGTAACGTTGTTGCCCCTATATTGTTTTTTGGAGGATATAATGAGAATAGATAAATTTTTAAAGAACTCTAGAATAATTAAAAGAAGAACTATTGCCAAAGAAGCTTGTGAACAAGAGCGAATAACTGTAAATGATAAAATTGCTAAGCCAGGAACTGAAGTGAAGGAAGGTGATTTGATTCGTATTCAATTTGGAAACAAAGAAATAAATGTTAAGGTTCTGAATTTGATTGAATCGCAGCGCAAAGAAGATGCAGAAAAGATGTATGAGGTTATAGAAAAATAGACATCAGCCAAAGTAGCTGATGTCTATTTTTATGTCTTATGGATGTAAAAGCATGTGTTGCATAACTATATGCTTTTGCTAATTGAATTTTTTGTTAAATAAGGTACTTTAGAAAACAACTTATTCCAAAGTAATGGAATTGTTAAAGTTTGAATTGGTATCAATATTGCCACTTGCAATAATCTTGTAGGTAACAGAACTAAGAAGCCTTTCCCGACTATAATCTGAAGCCAAAATGTATTTAAACAAAGTGAAATTGGAATCAATATTAAAAGTGAGGCTACAAAAGAACGTTTGGTAGTTACGGGTTTGTTGTAAAATATAAATCCGTAAATAAGACCTGTTATTGCAGCAGAAACTGTAAAACCTGGGAAAGGTGGTGGCATAAAAATTGATGCACCAATTATATCTCCTATAGCATAGCATAAGGCGGCCCAGTAAGGTCCAAATAGTATTGCGCAAAAGGCAATAGGCAAGAAACCGAAACCAATTCTAGTGGTAGGTAAGTTGATTGAAAGCAACCTTGTTAGTACAATTTCTAAAGCGATTAGAAAAGCCATAATAACTAGTTGCTCTGTAGTAATCTTTTTTTTCATAAAAAAACTCCTTTCAAAAGTAACTGTTTGCTACACTTTTGGAAAGAGTACATTCCAATATTAATAAAGTGTAGTAGCGGACGCAATATCGAATCGTAAGCTTGAAGCTTTTCGTCCACTGGCTACATCCCATCCAAGTGGCACTTGACGCACGATATTTACTCTACGCAAAGGGTATTCTAACATAATCAATAATATAAAGCAATCATATAATTA
>JAVWMQ010000042.1:0-14342 GCA_036637375.1 Anaerovoracaceae bacterium | reverse complement strand
AGATGGCTTTCTATTTTTTTATCTTTTTGTCACATATGTATTATCACCTAACATAAGTTATCTCTGTATCGAAAAAATATGCAAATCAATATGCATACCACCATAAATAGAAAGGCTCATAAATGAATAGAATTTACAGAATAAGCACATATCTAAAAGAGGTATTTGGAGAAAAAGTAGTCAAACTAAGTTTAGACGGCGGTTTCACTTGCCCTAACAGAGATGGAACAAAAGGAACTGGCGGTTGCGTATTTTGCTCTGCTGAGGGTTCTGGAGAACTCGCAAGCGATATAAAAGGACAAATGGAATTATTGTCAAGCAAATGGCCAAACGTCAACAAATATCTTGCCTATTTCCAAAGCCACACAAGCACTTATGACGATGTTTCAAACTTAAGAAAACAATATTATGATGCATTAGACAATCAAAATGTCGTAGGTATTGTAATAGCCACAAGACCAGATTGCCTTAACGATGATGTCCTTGAGCTTCTGTCTGAGATAAACGAAAAAACTTTTTTGTGGGTGGAACTAGGACTCCAAACAATTCACGAAAAAACTCGCCAATACTTGAACATTTGCTATCCTCTATCAGATTATGACATTGCAGTAGATAAGTTAAACAATTTTAAGATAAAATACGTTAGCCACTTGATTTTAGGCTTCCCTGGCGAAACTAAAGAAGATATGGAAGAAACAGTTAGATATATTACAAGTAAAAACATCTTCGGTATCAAGCTTCATATGCTAAACATTGTAAAAGGGTCCCAAATGGCAATTACACACCCTACATACAATTCATTTGAAACAATTGATGATTACATCAACACGATTTGTGATTTACTGGAAATGATCCCTGAAAACGTAACAATACATCGCCTTACAGGAGATGTTCCAAGACCGATTCTATTAACACCACACTGGAGTTACAAAAAAAGGACAATACTAAACGGTATCACCCACGAGTTAAAAAGGCGTAATACAAAACAAGGTTGTAGAGTTTAATCTACAACCTTGTTATTTATTTACTTATTATCCGGTTTCACTCTTCCGTCATTGTAGTGCTTCCTACAAAGCGAAACATACATATCATTTCCGCCAACAACTATCTGCTCACCTTCTTTTACAAACTTGCCATCAACAAGTCTTGCAACCATTGTAGCTTTACGTCCACACCAACAAATCGTTTTAATTTCCTCTATTTTATCAGCGTAAACTAGCATATAATAAGATCCCTCAAAAAGTTCATTTCTAAAGTCATTCTTTAGTCCATAGCCCATCACCGGGACCTCTAAACTATCAACAATCTCAACTAGTTCTTGAACGTGATGCTTTTTTAAAAACTGACATTCATCTATCAAGACACAGTCTATTTTATGTTTTTCATTTTCTCTAATAAAAATTTCAAGAATATTGGTTTCCTCTGCAATAGCAACAGCAGATCTTTGTAGACCCACTCGCGAAGTAATTACCCCTTCCCCATATCTATCATCAACCTTAGGTGTCAAAACAAGAACTCTCTTGCCTTTTTCCTCATAATTATATGCAACTTTAATAAGTTCTATGGATTTCCCTGCATTCATTGTACTGTATTTATAATATAACTGAGCCATAATTACCTCCCTCATAATATATCTTCCATAGTCAAAACAATTGATTTAAATCAAATCAAAACTCCCCTATAAAATAGAGGAGTTAATGGTGCCCGGACTCGGAATTGAACCAAGGACACGCGGATTTTCAATCCGCTGCTCTACCTACTGAGCTATCCGGGCAAATATTTAATTAGTCATAGTCTTTTAGCCATAGCTTAAATTTGGTGGGCCATCAGGGACTTGAACCCCGGACCTGCCGGTTATGAGCCGGACGCTCTGACCAACTGAGCTAATGGCCCAAATATAGGCTTTTTTAAATTGGTCGGGGTGGCAGGATTTGAACCCGCGGCCCACTGGTCCCAAACCAGTTGCGCTACCAAACTGCGCTACACCCCGAAAAGTTGTTTTATTAAATTATGCATTATGGCAGGGGTAGTAGGATTTGAACCCACGGCACATGGTTTTGGAGACCACTGCTCTACCAACTGAGCTATACCCCTATAGTGGCGGAGAAGATGGGATTCGAACCCATGCGGCCCTTACGAACCCTAACGATTTAGCAAACCGTCCTCTTTAGCCTCTTGAGTACTTCTCCAGGCTAAATGCATGAAATCTATATGGCGGAGAGGGTGGGATTCGAACCCACGGT
This sequence comes from Anaerovoracaceae bacterium, assembly GCA_036637375.1. GTDB lineage: Bacteria > Bacillota > Clostridia > Peptostreptococcales > Anaerovoracaceae > JAVWMQ01. Next base: position 12,099 of record JAVWMQ010000042.1, on the reverse strand, counting down.
CCCTTTCGGAATCACTGGTTTTCAAGACCAGCTCCTTAAACCACTCGGACACCTCTCCATATATGGATTCTACATATTATTTATAAAATTGGTGACCCATCGGAGATTCGAACTCCGGACACCTTGATTAAAAGTCAAGTGCTCTGCCAACTGAGCTAATGGGTCATATTAAGTTTATTGGCTGGGGTAGCAGGATTTGAACCTACGCATGACGGAGTCAAAGTCCGTTGCCTTACCGCTTGGCTATACCCCATCGTCCCTTTTGAATTAATTTGGTGAGCCCACAGGGATTCGAACCCCGGACACACGGCTTAGAAGGCCGTTGCTCTATCCAACTGAGCTATGAGCCCACATGCTTCAAAATATAAATTTTGAAATAAATGGAGCGGATGATGAGAATCGAACTCACGTCATCAGCTTGGAAGGCTGAGGTTCTACCATTGTACCACATCCGCATGTTTGTACTGTTATATTTTGAAATTTGGAGCGGAAGACGAGATTCGAACTCGCGACCCTCGCCTTGGCAAGGCGATGCTCTACCCCTGAGCCACTTCCGCAAATATTGGTGGAGGAGAGTGGATTTGAACCACTGTAGGCGTAGCCAACGGATTTACAGTCCGCCCCCTTTAGCCACTCGGGCACTCCTCCAAAATGGAGCTGGCAGAGGGATTTGAACCCCCGACCTGCTGATTACAAATCAGCTGCTCTACCAACTGAGCTATGCCAGCATATAAATGCTATTTGGTTACCCGATACTTTATTAAATTGGCGATCCGGATCGGGCTCGAACCGACGACCTCCAGCGTGACAGGCTGGCATTCTAACCAACTGAACTACCGGACCGTATTGTAAGTTTGGTGGGCGTAATAGGGCTCGAACCTATGACCCCCTGCTTGTAAGGCAGGTGCTCTCCCAGCTGAGCTATACGCCCAAACTTTAGTGTGTTTGCCGTTCATTTTATTTGCTCGGCACATTTACTTATAATACAGTAAATGTTGTTTTTTGTCAAGAGTTTTTTTAACTTTTTTTCATTTCAGTTTTTCGTTTTCACATCCAGTGTTCGAATAACTTACTCAATTAATTTCCTTGACACAATTTAATATCATACAGCAATGTAATCAATTTGTCAACACTTTTTTTAACTTTTTTCATTTCTAAACCAATGCACATCCAGTGTCTATTTAGAAATGAATTGTCGTTGTTTGCGTCGACAATTTGATATATTACAGTAAAATCGCTTCCATGTCAATGGTTTTTTTCATGTTTTTTTATGTACAAAATACAATCCCTTGTTTTTCCTCTAAAATCAAGGCTTTTCCACCCGTTACATTTGTCAAAAGTGTTATCAGTTCTTCTTGATTCTCAGGTTCCGTAGTAAATTCTATCGTAACCATATCTTCATAAAGTATTTCGCCTATCTGAAAAAAACTACCTTCTGCCAGATTTTGAAACTTAGCTAAATATGAATAGTCCAGTTTGCATTTAATAGAAAAAAGTTCTTTTGCACTAACAATGCCTGCAGCTTCTATACCAAGTTTTGCACTGCTAGTGTATGCTCTAACTAATCCACCCGTACCTAATTTTATTCCACCAAAATACCTTGTTATTACTACAGCAATATTTGTAATGCCTTCTTTTACAAGCATTTGCACCATTGGAGCTCCACTTGTGCCTTGAGGCTCGCCATCATCGCTTGCCCATTGTATTTGAAATTTTTCTCCAAGCACCATTGCAGGCACATTGTGTGTTGCACTTTTATGTTTAGTCTTTATATCCTTTATGAACTCATCTGCCTCTTCTTTTGTCTCTACAGGCTTAACATGAGCTATGAAGCGAGATTTGTCAATAATCTGTTCCGCTATCGCTTCTCTTTCTATTGTCTTATATAGTATCATACTTTTTTACCCTGCTATAATCCGCCAAAGATAGTGTAACTTCTATAAGTGTACCCTCTTCAACATATTCCACGCTTTTAACAATCCCTTTGTCCATAACGTACGATGTCACATCGCCCTTACTATGAGGAACTAAAAGTTTTGTTTCTATAGAGTCAGCAAATATCTTTTTGTAGATCATTTCCAGTAGCTGATCGATATTCTTTCCTGTTTTTGCTGAAATTTCAATATTATCAAGCCTTGTAGTGTCAATTACTTCTTCACTAATCAAGTCAGTTTTATTATATGCTACAATCTTGGGCTTTCCTTCACCACCAATTTCATTAATAACTTTGTCTGTCACCTCAATTTGAAAATCGTAATTTTCGTATGATGCATCGACAACATGTACAAGTAAATCGGCATATGTCACCTCTTCTAAAGTTGCTTTAAACGCCCTAACAAGAGCGTGAGGTAGTTTGCTAACAAATCCAACTGTATCTATTAATATAAATTCCCTATTTGTATCTAACTTAATATTTCTCTGCTGTACATCTAATGTAGCAAAAAGCATATCCTCTGATCCAACAGCTTTATCTTCCTTGTTTGACATTTCGAGAATCTTGTTCATAAGTGCTGATTTACCTGCATTTGTATATCCTACTAACGCCACAATTGGAATTTCTGCTTTTTCACGCTTTGAACGTTGAGTATCTCTCGTAGCTTTAATTTGTTTTATTTCAGCCTTAATATCGTCCATTCGCTTCATTATATGTCTTCTATCTGTTTCAAGTTTCTTTTCTCCTGGTCCTCTCGTCCCAATTCCTCCACCTAAACGTGATAGGGATTTACCAAACCCCATAAGTCTTGGTATTCTATACTGAAGCTGTGCTAATTCAACTTGCAGTTTTCCTTCCTTAGAGGTTGCTCTCTTAGCAAAAATATCCAAAACCAAAATAGTTCTGTCAATTACTCTAACTCCAATTATTTCTTCCAAGTTTCTAATTTGCATTCCAGAAAGCTCATCATTAAAAATAACTGTATCCGCTTCCATATTTTCGCACATTAAAGCAAGCTCCTCCGCCTTGCCTTTACCTATAAAAGTTCCCGTATTTATTTTTTCTAAATTCTGGGATACTTTGCCAAGTACTTCCGCCGAAGCAGCAGATGCCAGTCCTTCTAGTTCTTCCATTGAATATGTAATGTCTTCCTTTTGTTTTACGCCCACAAGAATGGCTCTAAAGACATCATCTCTAATTATCTCGTTGTTTTCATTAAATCTAACCATGTTCCCATACTAACAAAAAACATCCCCCTTTGCAAATAACTTTTTTGCAAGCGAGGATGTTCATTTACATTATTAAATCAATACTAGGCATTTAATAAATCAATAAATTTACCATTTATTATTTTTATGTGTGTACCTTTCATGCCAAGGGATCTAGATTCAATTACCCCTGCACTTTCAAGTTTACGTAGCGCATTGACAATAACAGACCTAGTTATGCTTGATTTATCGGCAATTCTACTAGCAACTAAAATACCTTCGTTTCCATCTAATTCTTCAAAGATTTTTTTAACCGCCTCATTTTCAGAATATGATAATGTACTAATCGCCATTTTAACTATATCTTCTTTTCTTATCTCTTCTTCTTTTTCCAAAGCTTTACGTCTTTGTATTTCAAGACCAACAGCAGTTGCTCCAACTTCACCTAAAACCAAATCCTCAGCGCTAAAAATAGGCTCATATCTAGTAAAAATAAGTGTCCCCCATCTATCTCCACCACCAGTAACAGGAATTACAGTATGAAGCTTATCTTGAGTTTCATGGTCGTCCTTAAAAATCTTTAAAACTTCTTCTGCTAGCAAGTTTGCTTTTGTTCTTGTTACCTTCAAAAGTTCATCATTGTATGCACTCGGAAACTTTTCATGCCCTGTTGCTTCATCAGTAATTGTAGTACTATCTGCTTCGATAGAATAATGAACCCCAATAATTTTACCTCTACCATTTGCAAGGTAAACATTAGAGTCCGTAAGCTCACTTAAAATTTCACACATCTGGTCAAAAGAAAACGCACCCTTGGGACTTTCTTGAAGCACCCAGTTAAGTTTTCTTACCTTTGATAGAATATCTCTATCCATAATACACTCCCTTCGATTAATTAAACTATATCTTTCATCCTTAACGGTCAATAAATTACTCTAGCTCATCACGATTGCTCTTTGCACTGTTATAAAATAATACCAGTAAGTAAGAACTTACTGGTATTATATTACATAATAATTCAAGTTTCAACATATTATTTTGAACTTTTAGAAAATTCTTTATTCTAGGCACAATTATAATATATATCTATCCAAATCTTCAGGTTTAATCTTTTCTATAAACTTCTCGCTTACATACTCTTTATCAATAACAATTCTTTCTTCATCCATATCTGGAATATTAAATGAAATGTCCTCAAGTAGTTTTTCTAGTATAGTATGTAATCTTCTAGCTCCTATATTTTCTGTTTGTTCATTCATAAGGAATGCCATTCTAGCCACTTCTGCAATAGCATCATCTGTAAATTCAACAATCACACCTTCTGTTTCAAGCAATGCTTTTTGCTGTTTTATAATAGCGTTTTCTGGCACTGTTAAAATCTTCAAAAAAGTTTCTTCTGTAAGGTTTTCAAGTTCAACACGAATCGGAAATCTACCCTGCAATTCTGGGATTAAATCTGTAGGTTTTGACGTATGGAACGCACCTGCTCCAATAAACAAAATATGATCTGTTTTAACTGGTCCATGCTTAGTGTTAATAACACTACCTTCAACAATAGGAAGAATATCTCTTTGCACACCTTCTCGTGACACGTCTGCCCCTGATCTATAGCCAGACCCAGAAGCTATTTTATCAATCTCATCAATAAAGATAATCCCATTTTGTTCTGCATTCTTTAATGCTTCTTCAACTACAACATCCATATCAATTAGATTTTGTGCTTCTTCTTCTCTCAATATTTTTCTAGCATCTTTTACTTTGACTTTTTTGTTCTTTGTTTTTTTAGGCATCATATCACCAAAAATATTACCAATAGCAATACTCATGCCTTCGTTGCCCATATCTAGTTCATTGCCTTTAGGTGCCATTGTCACTTCAATATCAATGTATTGTTCTTCAAGCAATCCTTCTCTTAATTGTTGTCTTACTTGCTCTCTTGCAAGTTCAACGTCTGGCTTACCACCGCTATTTTCATCTTTTGATTCTGCTTCTTTTGATAACTTTTCTTCATAAAGTTGTTTTTGACTTTGGTATCCACCATTATTTAATATAAAGTCAAAAGGCCCTTGTGATTTACCTGCATCGCTTTTCTTTTTGCCACCAGGAATAATAGCCTCAATAATCTTTTCTTCAGCCAATTCTTCTGCAACTGAGTATTTTTCTTCTAATCTGCTTTGTTTTGTAACTCTTATAGAAGCTTCTACTAAATCCCTAACCATTGAATCTACATCTCTGCCAACATATCCAACTTCTGTAAACTTTGTTGCTTCAACCTTTACAAAAGGTGCATCCATTAATTTCGCTAAACGTCTAGCAATTTCTGTTTTACCAACACCAGTCGGCCCCATCATTAAGATATTTTTTGGGGTTATTTCTTCTTGTAATTCTTCTGGAAGCAAGCTTCTTCTATATCTATTTCTCAAAGCTACTGCAACTGATTTTTTTGCTTCATCTTGTCCAATAATGAATTTATCTAATTCCCCAACAATTTCTTTTGGAGTCATATTGTATAATTTATTTACCATTACTTGCCTCCTACAATTTTTCTACTGAAATATTATCATTTGTATATACACAAATAGATGCAGCAATTTTTAGCGACTCTTTCACCACTTCTTCCGCACTTAAATCTGTATTATTATATAAAGCATTTGCCGCAGCATAAGCATAATTTCCGCCAGAACCAATAGCTATAAATTCTTGATCTGGTTCTATTACTTCTCCATTACCTGAAACAACTAGCAAGCTTTCTGCATCGGCAACTATCATAAGTGCCTCAAGACCTCTCATTCCCTTGTCACTTCTCCAAAGGCTTGCCAATGCAACTGCAGCTCTTTTTAAATTCCCACCATGTTCTTCAAGTTTGCTTTCAAATTTTTCAGTCAAAGAAAATGCATCAGCAACAGATCCTGCAAAACCTGTTACTACAGTCCCTTTATAAATTTTTCTAACCTTTTTTGCATTGTTTTTCATTATTGCAGTTTCACCCATAGTTACCTGTCCATCGCCTCCGATACACACATCCCCAGGTCCTCTTTTAACTGCACAGATTGTTGTTGCATGAAATTCTGTCATCTTACACCTCCATTATTCTTTGTAATCGCATTCAGAATTAGAACATACTAATCCTTCAAATTTCTTTGTTTTCTTTTCTGTTAATAAATTTCCACACTTTGGGCATTTCTTATCTACCGGCTTATTCCAGTAAGACTGATCGCAGTCAGGATAACCACTGCACCCAAAGAATACTCTTCCTCTTTTACTCTTTCGTTCTACAATATCTTTGCCACATTTTGGACACGGAACACCTGTAGACTTAATTATTGGTTTTGTATTTGAACATTCCGGATAATTACTACAAGCTAGGAACTCACCAAATCTGCCGTATTTAATAGCCATTAAGCTTCCACACTCTTCACACTCTATATCCGTTAATTCTATTTTTTCTTCCAATTTTTCAATTTGCTCATCTGCTATTTTTAAATCTTTTTCAAATGTAGGATAAAAATCTCTCAAAATTTGTTTCCAATCAGAAATTGTAATCCCAACTTCATCAAGCTTATTTTCAATATCAGCAGTAAATCCAACATCCACAATTTCTTTGAAGTATTCTTCCATCATTTGAGTTACTGTAAACCCAAGTTCTGTTGGATATAAGCTTTTTTTGTCTCTTTTAATATATGATCTAGCCGTAAGGGTTGCAACAATTGGTGCATAGGTACTTGGTCTCCCAATATTTTCTTCTTCAAGAATTTTTACCAAAGAAGCCTCTGTAAACCTTGGTTTTGGCTGTGTGAAGTTTTGCTCACTCAAAATGTCCTTTGAAACAAGACTTTGCCCTTCTTCTAAATGGGGTAACCACGTATCACCTTCTTTGGTTCCTTGGTATACCTTTAAGAAACCGTCAAAGATAAGCTTAGAACCTGTTGCCTTAAAAGTGTATCCTTCATTGTCTATATCACAAGTTACTCCTGCAAAATCTGCAGAAGCCATTTGACTTGCCATAAATCTAGTCCATATCAAATTATATAGTTTATATTGATCTGATGTTAGTTGCTCTTTAATCGCCTCTGGTAATACCTCAACATAACTTGGTCTAATAGCTTCGTGAGCATCTTGTACATCTTTCTTCTTATTTCTGTATACATTATCAGCATAGTATTCAGTTCCAAAAGTTTTAGTAATATACTCCTTTGCAGCACCTCTAGCTTCCTCTGATAACCTTGTTGAGTCTGTTCTAATATATGTAATCAAACCAACAGTACCCATCCCTTTAATCTCTATACCTTCATAAAGTTGCTGAGCCACCTGCATGGTTTTTCTTGTGTTAAAATTAATTTTATTTGAAGCATCTTGTTGGAGACTACTTGTAGTAAATGGCGCATACGGATTTCTCTTTCTATTCTTTTCAAGTATGCTCGTTACATTAAACTTACCATTTTGAACAATTTTAAGAATTTGGGCCGCATCATCACCATTGGCAATGTCAATCTTTTCTCCATTATGTTGATACAGTTTGGCTTCAAACTCTTTGCCCTCTTCAAACTTAGCAGTAATAGTCCAATATTCTTCTGGAATAAAATTGTTTATTTCCGTTTCTCTGTCGCAAATAATCTTTAACGCTGCAGATTGAACTCTACCTGCGCTTAGCCCTCTTCTCACTTTTCTCCAAAGTAGCGGGCTAATTGAATATCCTACAATTCTATCAAGAATTCTCCTTGCCTGCTGTGCATCTACTAACCCCATATCTATTTTTCTAGGATTTTTTACTGCATTTTTTACTGCTGTTTTAGTAATTTCATTAAATACAATTCTACATGGCTCATCCTGTTCAATTCCTAACAAAAATGCCAAGTGCCATGAAATTGCTTCTCCTTCTCTATCAGGGTCGGTAGCAAGATAAATCTTATTTGCATTTTTTGCTTCCTTTTTAAGAGCTTTAATTATATCGCCTTTGCCTCTAATAGAAATATACTGTGGAGTAAAGTCTTCCTCTATATCTATTCCTAGCTTACTTTTTGGCAAATCTCTGACATGGCCAACAGAAGCAACAACCTTGTAATTACTACCAAGGAATTTCCCTATAGTCTTAGCTTTTGAAGGTGATTCTACTATTACTAAATTTTTCTTTCTTGTTGTTTTTTTTGGCGCTGCCATAGCTTCCCCCTAAACTTAAATGTGTTTTCTCTAACTAAAAGATAATTATATGCATATTCTCATTATTTTGCAATAAAAACTTTTCCGAGTGACGTATTTGCAATTCCTTTCATTTCTAGAATTGTAACTATACCATTAACAATAGCAGGTTTCATCTTTACTCTGGTACATAATTGTTCTATGGTTATTTCTCCACACTTTACAAGCTCTCTCATTATAATTTTTTCATCATCACCGAGTAAAACATCTTGCTCTTTTATAATTTTTTTGTTAATCCCTAAATCAGCAATTAAATCATCAATTACAATTAATGGCATAGCTCCATCTGCAATTAATTTATTATTACCCATGTTATAAATATTATTTATATTACCTGGTACTGCATATAGTAGCCGATTCTCGCTTTCTGCAAATTCCGCTGTAATCATCGCACCGCTGTGAAGCCCCGCTTCACACACAACTGTTGCAACACTTAGCCCACTAATAATTCGATTCCTCGCTGGAAACGTCCATTTATTACCTTCATATCCTGGTGGATACTCAGAAACAATGAGTCCCTTTTTTGCAATTTCATCCCTTAATGCTTTATTTTCACTTGGAAATACAAGGTCAATTCCAGTGCCTAGAACCGCTATTGTCTTGCCATTATTCTTAATAGTACCTCTATGTGCAAAAGTGTCGATTCCCTTTGCCATCCCACTTACTACTGTAACATTGTGATCAACTAATCGCTTAGAGACATTGTTTGCCACCCAGTATCCATAGTCACTGGTTTTTCTTGACCCTACCAAAGATACGCACAACGTACTCAAAAGCCCTATATTACCCATATAGTATAATCTTTTTGGCGGATTTTTAATACTTCTCAGTATTTCTGGATAGTTTGGATCATCTATATTTACAGTTCTAATTTCCATGGCTATTCCTCCTATATAAATTTTCAAGTCCCCTATATTGAAGAGCTTCTGTCAGATGATGTATTTGTATTTGTTCACTATTGTCTAAATCCGCAATTGTACGTGCGATCCTAATCACCTTCATATAAGTACGCACACTTAAATTTAAATTTACATATGCCATCTCCATTAATTCTTTTTCTTTTACTTCAAGTAAGCAATATTTATCCATTTGATTTGCTGCAATTTCACTGTTTAGATCGATTAAGTCATTTTTATATCTAGCTTCCTGTATTTTTCGTGCTGAAATCACCTTGTTTAACATATCTTTTGAGGAAAGTCCTCCTTTAATTTCAATCTCATCATAATTCACATTATTAACCTTTATATGTAAATCAATCCTATCCAAAATAGGTGCTGATAACTTAGCCATATAATTTGAAAGCTGTCCAGCAGTGCAGGTGCAAATATGGGTATCATCTCCTGCATATCCACATTTACAAGGATTACTTGCTGCAACCAAAATAGTTTTGGCTGGGAATGTAACATTACCAGCTCTCCTTGCAATTTGAACAGTTCCATCTTCAATTGGTATTCTTAATAAATCTAATATCTTACTGTCAAATTGTGAAAGTTCATCGAGAAACAAAACGCCTCTATGCGCCAGACTTATTTCTCCTGGCTTAGGGTTTCTCCCTCCACCAATTAGGGCAGCTGGTGAAATCGAGCTATGAGGACTTTTATATGGTCTATTTGTAATCATGGGTTTTTCCTTAGTCAAAAACCCTGCAACACTATATATTTTTGTAACCTCTAGTTTTTCTAGGTACGTTAACCTAGGTAATATGCTCGGTAAGGCTCGTGCCAAAACCGTTTTCCCTACACCAGGACTTCCTATCATCAATATGCCATGTCCACCTGCAGCACAAATCATAAGAGCTCTTTTGGCGTTTTCTTGACCATATATATCTTTGTAATCAAAACACTCTGCTAATTCATCATCGCAAATCTCAACATTTATTTCTGGCTCGATTTTTATTTCCCCTATTAAGTACCCAAAAGCTTCTTTTAATGTGTCAACAGGTATTACCTCCATATCCTTAACTAAGGCTGCTTCTTTGGCGTTTTCCGTTGGCACAATTACTTTATTAAGTCCATTTTCTTTTGCACACAAAACAAGTGGCAATGCACCATTTATTCTATTGACCTTCCCATCCAAACTAAGTTCTCCAAAAATACCCATTTTACTACTATTGTTTACAGTAGATGTTAGGGATGCAACCAATATTCCTAACGCTATTGGCAAATCAAAATGACTTCCTTCTTTCGGTTTATTTGCCGGTGATAAATTAATCGTTATCCTACTTTGAGGATACTTTAAGTCTGAGTTTAACATTGCAGATCTAATTCGCTCTCCCGACTCTTTGATTATCTTGTCTCCAAGTCCAACCAAATTAAATGCAGGCAATCCCCTTGTCAAATCCGTTTCTACACAAACAATGTCCCCATTAATCCCTATTAGAGAAGCTGTGTATATTTTTGATAACATATCTCACCTAAAAAGCCCCTTCTATTTGATTGCAATAAACCTCAAAAACATCATATCTAATTTCCTTGTTGTTTATATTATTTGATAAAAGATATAATGCGGCTGTTTTTTTTATATGTGAAATTTTATTTTTACCAACCGCTTCTCTTGGCAATCCGTATACGTCACTTGTCCTAGTCTTAACTTCCCCAAAAACTAACTGATCACCTTTTTGCGCAATGATGTCTATTTCTCCTAATCTACAGGTAAAATTCTGTTCTAAAATCTCATATCCACTTGCCAACAGGTATTCTTTTGCGATTTTTTCTCCAAAATCTCCTATTACTTTATTTTCCATTTTAGTGTTCTCCTTCCATTTAGTATAGATTACACTTATTTACATTTTTTGTCAATTAAATTATAAAAAAAACAATGTACTATATACACTGCTTTTTTACTCAACTTATTAATTTTCGTTTATTGCATACTTTAATATTGCTTTTGCAACACCATCATCATTATTTGAATCAGTCATATATGCAGCTACGTCTTTTACACTTTGCCTTGCATTTGCAACCGCAACCGATACCTTTGCTAGCTTTAACATTTCTATATCGTTTGGACTATCACCAACTGCCATTATCTCATCATAACAAACACCAATACGACTTGCTAATTCCTTTAAAGCTGATGCTTTGCTTGTTGTCTCTCCTCCTAGCTCATAATTACTCACAAGTGAAGATGTTAATGTAACATTTTTAATTGAATCTAGTATTGGATACATCTTATCTTTTTCCTCTTGATTCTCAAAAAAAACATTTATATTTTCAATAGTTTCTTTATTATTCATCATAAATTCCATTGAGTCTGGAACTTTGTTCCTTGTTTCAGTAACATATTTAATAGTTCTATGAGGATGTTTGCCCTCAAGAACTTCATTATATTCCTTCTCACTTATATACGCTCTACCATCAGTAAAAACTTCTGTCATATAGTTGTACTTAGTTAGAACTTTGTATATTTCTTCAATTGCTTTTGAGTCAATACAATTCCTATAGATACATTTTTGTGTGTCCAATACCCTTATTTCTGCACCGTTTGATGTAACTGCATATTCTAATCCTTTTACACTTTTGATACCATCTGGTAACGAATGAAAACAGCGCCCTGTAGATATTACTATATGTATGCCTTTTTCCATTGCAAGCTTAAACGCTCTTATAGTTTCCTCTGATATTTCATTATTATCTTTTAGTGTAGTTCCATCTAAATCCAATGCTATTAATTTAATTGCCATCTCATATTCCTTTCGTTAATCATAGACTCATTTTATTACAATTCAAGGAAACTTGCAATTATTTTAACTCTCGTTAAAAA
>JAVWMQ010000041.1:0-14393 GCA_036637375.1 Anaerovoracaceae bacterium | reverse complement strand
AGGTGCATGATACTGGAAATTACTTAAAATGTTCATTCTGTACGCCTCCTTAAATATATATACTTATAACATTTATCTGTTTAATGCTTTTGAAATAACAAGTTCAGGCATTTCTGACATATCTTCAATAATGAAGAATGCTTTCATATCTCTGAAAAGTCTTTCAATATGTGATTCTCTGCTGTATCCTGTTCCACCGTGAATTTGAACCGCATTAGTTACGATTTCAAAACATGGTTTAATAGCAAAGTCTTTTAGTAACGCTGCTTCATACTCATAGTCACCACCTACTGCGTAAGTTTGTGCTACTCTGTATGTAACAGATTCAAGAGCAAATCTTCTAGCATCCATATCAGCTAATAATTTAATAACTGCTTGAATTTTTCCAATTGGAGCTCCAAACTGTACTCTAGTATTAGTATGTTCAATACAAGTTTCAATTGCATTTTTGGCAATACCAACTGCAACTGCACCTGAAATAATATCTCCTAGTGCTTTTACATCGCTAAGAACTGATTTTGCTTTGCACTCTTCTCCAAGAAGATTATCAAGAGGTACTCTTACATCTTTGAATGAAAGTGTTGCTGTTTTGTATGAGCGTACTCCTAATTTATCTACATCTGCTTCAACAGTAATTCCATCTGTTGCGCCATCTACAACTAATGCAGTAAGGCTCTTTGCACCAAGTTCTTCGTCCATGATACCTGCAACTACATAAGCACCTGCAACTCCACCATTAGCAACAAAATACTTTGTGCCATTTAGAATATAACTGTCTCCATCTTTTGTAATAACAAGTTTGTCTTGACCACTTCCAACAGAAGCGCCAATTTCTGCTGTTGCAAATCCACCTAGGATTTCGCCTTTAGCTAGTTTAGGCAGGTATGTTTCTTTAACAGTTTTTGTACCGTATTTCGCAATTGCATTTGCACATAAAGCAAGGTGACCAATTAGAGTTGCACCAATTGAAGCACACTCTTTGCCTAGTTCTTCAGCTACAATTGCAAGGCTAACTGCATCTAGTCCTAGTCCACCAAATTCTTCTGGTATTGTAATTCCTAAGTAATCAGCTTTTGCCATTTCGTCAATTATATTTGCTGGAAATTCTCCAGTTTTATCCATGCCAAAAGAAATCTCTGCAAGATATTTCTTTGTAAATTCCTTCGCACTAGTTCTTAATAATTTTTCCTCTTTGGAAACTTCAAAGTTCATTTATTTATACCTCCTTGTTTACTATCTTAAATATGCTCCAGATGTAACTAATCTCTGAATCTGGTTTGTTCCTTCATAGATTGAAAGTATTCTAGAATCTCTCCAGATCTTTTCTATTCTAGAATCTTTTGAGTATCCATATGAACCCATAATCTGCATTGCTTCTTCGGCATTACTCATTGCCATTTCTGTACAGAATAATTTTGTTTTTGCAGAATGAACTGAATAAGGCTCATGATTATCTTTTAATCTTGCACCATAATCAACCATTAATCTAGCTGCTTCAACCTGTGCTGCCATCTCAGCAATTCTAAATGCTACAATCTGGTTTCTAGCAAGAGGTTTACCACCGTCTGTTCTCTCTTTGATATATTTAATAGCTTCGTCTAGCGCCGCTCTACCGCCACCAACGCCTTGTGCTGCTACCATAAGTCTGCCTGAATCAAGAGTTTTCATTGCGATTTTCATACCATCGCCTTCAGCTCCTAATCTTGCTGATTCATGAACTCTAACGTCCTCAAGAACTAATTCTACTGTCTGAGAACCTCTGATTCCCATTTTGTCTTCAATTTTACCAACTGTAAGACCTGGAGTACCACCTTTTACAAGGAAAGCAGTTAATCCTTTACTACCTTTAGTCTTATCTGTTGAAGCAAACACTACTAAAGATGATTCTTCATCAATTGCAAGTCCACCTTGAGTTATGTAACACTTAGTTCCATTTAAAATATATTCATCTCCAACTTTTTTTGCTTCTGTTGCAACTGCACCAGCATCTGATCCAGCGCCAACTTCTGTCAAAGCAAAGCTTCCAAATTTACCTTCTAAAATAGGGGAAAAATGTTGTTTCTGTTGCTCTAGTGTTCCAGCAATAAGTAGCGGATAAGATCCCAAGTTATTTGCTCCAAATGCAGTTGCCAAGCCGATATCAGCATAACCTAGTTCTTCTAATACAACCGCACAACTTCTAGTACACATTTCAATTCCGCCTACAGCTTTTGGCGCTACTAAGCAGAATAACCCTGTCTTGTGCCACGCATCAACGATTTCTTGTGGAACATCACCTTGGTCAATAACCTTTTGATTTGGATAAACGTACTCTTCCGCAAATCTGCGAACTTTTTCTCGTACTTCTAATTGTTCATTATTGTAATCAAACATTTTCCTACTTTACCTCTCTTTCGTGTATTAACTTAACTCTCGCATCAATGTAATGCTTATAGCTAATATTAATGCAATATACGTGCCATAATTTTCAATTATCCCATAGTTTTAATTATTCTACCTTCGCCACACCATTTATTTGTTATAAAATTAACATTCTTGTTTAAAAAAAATTTATTTCTTCAAATAATCATTTTTCAGTTTTTATCTGATTATTGTGTCACTACACAAATTTCAGGTTTACACTTTGTCAAAAAAAACACAAACTGTAAACCTTTTAGGTTTACAGTTTACACTTTGGTTTACAGTTTATATTAACCCATATTTATGCATTTTTTTGTAAAGCATAGTCCTTGAAATGTTCATTTCTTTTGCAACTTTAGTTTTGTTATGACTATGTTTGTTTAAAAGATTCAGCAAAGTTTCTCTCTCATCTATGTGTTTTGGATTTGTCAATGTTTGCACATTTCTGTTAGATTTAATCATATTACCTTGCCCATAATTTCCTTTAAAACTATTATCATTATTTGCAGGCTTACCAAAATCAAGATCGACTACTTCTATAATATTTCTCCTCGCAGAGTTCATAGCCCTTTCGATTATATTTTTTAATTCTCTTACATTTCCAGGCCAATTATATGATAGTAGTATTTCTAAGGCATCTTTGGAAATACCTTCTATCCCCATACCCATTTCATCGTTTAAATCATCAATAAAGAAATCCACAAGCAATGGAATATCCTCTTTTCGCTCCCTTAACGGCGGTATTCTAATATGTAAAACGTTTAATCTATAGAATAAATCGCTTCTAAAGCTGCCTTCTTCAATTATTTCATTTATATTCCTATTAGTTGCAGAAATAATTCTCACATCTATCGGATAGCTCTCAAATCCACCAATTCGCTCAATTTCTTTTTCTTGCAAAACTCTCAAAATCTTTGGTTGCATCTTTATGTCTAGCTGATTTATCTCATCAAGGAACATAGAACCTAAGTGAGCTTTTTCAAATTTTCCAGCTTTACCACCTTTGATTCCGCCTGTAAAGGAGCCATCTTCATATCCAAAGAACTCTGATTCCATTAGGCTGTCTGGAATTGCTGCACAATTCACCTTTACAAATGGAAAAATATGACGCAAGGATAGTTCATGGATAGCATGAGCTACAAGTTCCTTCCCTGTTCCAGTCTCACCTTCTATCATAACTGTTGAATTGGTCATACTTGCATTATATATATCTTGTTTCAGCTTTAATATAGCCTTGCTGTTTCCAATAATATCCTCAATTGAATATTTTGCCCCATAACTCCTTTTTATCTCATTCTTTATATAATGCATTTCATCATCTATATTTTCTACTCTAGCAATAAATTTTTTTGCATCGCTTTGTGAAAAAAAAGTCGATGTAATACATACTCCTGTAATTTCTTCACCATCAAAAATTGGGGTATAAGTTATTACCCCTGGTAATTTTTTGCCTTCAAAAGTTGTAAGATGCATATCCCCTGGAATCATCTTGCCAGTATTAATAGCCACCATTCCACGAGACCCACTTATAACCTCATAGCAATATTTACCTATTGCAGCTTCCGAAGGTATACCTGTATCTTCTACCCATTTATCATTTACAAATATGTATTTGCCCTCTCTATCTAATAGCGCAAATATTCCTGCTTGATTAAGTACTAGCTCTAAAAACTTATTTGATATTACATCAATTTGACTCATCAGTTATGCCTCCTGCATATCTCTAAATTACATACATTATTAAGACTTTCCTCTTATATTACATTATAACTCATAGTCTTTTTTTTTGATATAAAAAAATAATTTATACTCAAAAAAGTATAAAAGTGGTATTATTATAGTATTGAGTTACAACAATGGGAGGAAAAAATGAAAAAAATTATTAAAATCACAACTTCGATAATTTGCTGCATAGCATTATTAGTCACATGTGTAAGTTGGTCAAATCCACAAAGTGTTCAAGGAGCAAATACTCCATCCAAAAAAATAACTATAGCTATAGACCCAGGTCACCAACAAGTATCAGACCTTCGTCAAGAAGCTATAGATCCAGATAATAAAGCTTTAGGTACTAAATACAAAGTAACTGGTGGGTGTACATCTGCTTACAACAAAATGTCAGAATACAGATATAACCTTATAATAGCTACCCTTCTAAAAAAGAATTTAGAAAAAAGAGGATATGACGTTTTTATGACTAGAAGCAAACATAAAGTGAATGTAAGCAATCAAACACGTGCAAAACGTGTAAATGCAAGCGGTGCAAAATTATGTATACGCCTTCATTGCGATTCAATAAATGGTTCAGCAAGTGGTATTTCAACATTATATAAACCATCTACTAACTCTTACTATAGCAAAGAAGATCGTGACAGAAGCAAGGTTTTTGCAAAGTATATGCTAGAAAGCTGCACAAAAGAAACTGGCTTAAAGTCAAGAGGAATTGTAGGTAGAAATGACTTAACAGCACAAAACTGGTCTAAAATTCCTGTTGCGTTAATCGAAATGGGTTTCTTTAGTAACTATAGTGAAGCTAAGAAAATGGATACTACAAAATTCAAGAATCAAATGGTATCAGGTATTGGAAATGCAGTTGACAAATACGTTGATAGATATATCACAAAATAAAACTTATCAAAATTAAAATGCATAAAGATAAAACATTGATTAAGTAAATATATAATTATTTACTTAATCAATTTCTTTTTTGGCATTTTGTGAAGTCGCCAAAACTTACCTCTATACCAAATTGCAGATGCAATAACCCAATAAATTGAAGCAATTATCACAAATAAAGCTCGTGGACAAAACCAAATTGTTGTGTACTTTAGGGGTGATTCACCCAAAGATTCTATATTCTTTGCAAGTTTATACCCATTTATAAACAGCCCCATATTCCACATCAAATACAGTGCAGTTTGTATCAACAGATTATATGGAAAATAATTATCAAATACATCATTTATTTGAAGTTCACCTTTTATTGCGCCAATAACCATGAGAATAGAAAGAGTCAATAACTCTAAAACTATGCCAACTATAGGTAGAATTCTTGTAAACGCAACCATAACACCTGCGCCAATTCCTATTCCCCCTTTGTAGACAAAGCCACATTTGTCACTCCAAAGCCTAATAGTTCTTTGTGCCAACTCGTTTTGTTCGCCTTCATAAAATCCACAGTTTGTCATACCATAAACATTAAGCCTTATATCTTTGTCCTTAACAAAATTTTCAATCTTAACTAAAATCTCAAGCGCCGTCGAAGGAATTGTATCAACATACACAGGAGTAACAATAACAAGATTATCAATCTCATGCAGCTGATTTTTTAATTCATTATACTGGCTCTCTGTTTTAAGGTTTATTATCGAAACCTCTCCCTCATTAATGAAAAACTTTAACACCTTTGAATAATACATTGATGCACTAAACTTTTTTCTAGGGCTTAGTGATACAATAACCGTCTTCATAAAACCACCCCATCAAAATCATTTCCTTCTACAAATAAAATATCATTGTGTCTTGAATAAAAATTAATACCCATAGCTCTTATGTATTCTCTACCTTGAAGTTTCTCTGCCTCTGATAGATTTTGGCTATTATAAAAAATGGCTATAATTTCAGTCTCAGATTTATATCTTTGTAGGTGATGTAACTTCCCATTTTTCTTTTTAAAAAAAGGTGTAACTCCTGGTATTGAACGATCAAGAACTTTTTTGACAGAGGCAGATACTCCACCATAAAGCATTTCTGTTATAATAACCAATTTTTGGCTTGATAACACAAGCTGCCCTATATTTTCAAGTTTATCTTTGAATGTGCAAACACCTGGTGTCTTTAGCCAACAGTCAAAACACCCTTTACATTTAGCAGTCTTCATATTTGCATCTATTATGATGTATTCTTCCCTAAGTGAGTTAAATAAATCAGTTGCAATTTCGGGCTGTAAATCATGAATTATTATTTTTTTACTTTCCATAACGCTTTCTCTTTCAAATTATAAAAACTCGTAACTTTTTATCTACTATTTTATATTCCACAATAAGTATCATTTAGAACATCTAATAACTTAATTACTCTTTCATCCTTTAAACTGTATATTACATTTTGTGCCTTTTTGGTGTGATCAAGTATTCCATTAGCCTTGAGTATTGAAAGGTGCTGAGAAAGCCCTGATTGGCTTATATTAAGTTTCTCAAGCAAAGAACCAACACATTGTGGTTCTTTGGATAATTCACAAAGTATAAGCAGTCTATTTTCATTTGCTAACACCTTTAGCAAATCTGCTACTTCACTTGCTCTTTTTTCCATTTCATCCATAGCTATACCTCCTTAGATCTTAGCTTGCAAATTCCCTGAGTCATTGTTCCCATTGGGCAATAAACACAAAACCCTCTTGGTTTAAATAAAACCATTGTAATTAATCCTAAA
This sequence comes from Anaerovoracaceae bacterium, assembly GCA_036637375.1. Taxonomy (GTDB): domain Bacteria; phylum Bacillota; class Clostridia; order Peptostreptococcales; family Anaerovoracaceae; genus JAVWMQ01. The sequence continues at coordinate 7,562 of JAVWMQ010000041.1, read as the reverse complement.
ATTGATGATGTCATCATTACACCATAAAATCCAAACGCATATTGAGCAAACCATGGCGAAATTGCAGTGTGATTCGCAAATTCCCATGGAACCTTAAATGACCAAAGCAAGGTAACAATCTCGCTTAAATTCTTTGCCCCAGCCCCTACTAGATAGGTAGTAAATACCATATTTAAAAACATAGTCATAAAGAAAATCAAAAATCCATATCTAAAGTAAGGTGTCCTAACAAACTTAGGTAAAGGTTTATTTCTAGACAAAGCATTTCCAACCTTTGCAAACAACTGCCCTCTACCACAATATTTATTACAGTAACTCTTGTTGCCACCTATAATTGCAATTCCAAGTGGTACAAGGAAAAAAACCATTCCCATCCATGCAAATAATATATTAAAAAAGCCAAGAACAAAATACATGATCTCAACAATCCAAAGAAACTCATACCACTTTTTATTTTTCATAGCAAGCCTCCCTAGAAACTATATCAATTGTAGAAGCTGGACAAACCTTGCTGCACTTGCCACAGCCTACACACTTTTCCTCATCAATTTTGGCTCTAATCCCAGAACTTATAGAAATCGCCTTTAGCACACATTCCGAAACGCAAGTTCCGCAAGCCACACAAAGCTTACTAACCTTAGCTATTTTACCTTTTTTCATTTTACCTCTCCTTTGTATCAGTATATTAGTATTTACTAATATACTGTAAGTCAGAGAAGTTGTCAATATCCTTAATTCATTTTTTCTTTTTACTTATTCTATAAAGTAGAATCCCTACTATTGATACCAATAACTCAGTAGTAGGAAAAGCACACCACACACCACCGATTTTTGCAATAAAAGCAAGTAAAAACGCCATGGGAATTATTACAAAAAAACCTCTCAAAAGTGAAATAATATGTGCAGGTCTAGGTAATTCGGTTGAAATAAAGTACATAGCAATTATTATGTTAAACCCCACAAATGGACATGCGACAAAGTAAAGTCTAAGTCCATCTGTAGCTATCTGTTGCAAAATAGGGTTTTGTTCACTGTTAAATATTGACGTAATTTGTGACGCCCCTACAAATACAACGGAATAAATAATCGCAGAAATAATCATAGTAGTCACAATAGCATATTTAAGTATAGACTTTATATTAGATAACTCACTAACACCATAATTCCTACTTATAATTGGCTGAATCCCCTGTGCAATTCCTGTATATATTGCAATAACTACAAGGGAAAGGTTTGCAATTACCCCATATGCTGCAACACCAACATTGCCAGCAATACTAAGAATAATACTATTAAAAACAATCATAACTATTCCTGATGATACCTCAGTTATAAGCGATGGTGCCCCATTTGAAAAAATCCCCAAAACTAATCTCGCATTAATTTTACATTTGATTAAATGAAAACCATTTTTCTTTCTAACAAAGTAAGGTGCAATAATAAGCATACTAATAATAGGCGCTAGACCTGTAGCCAGTGCAGCACCAAAAATCCCCATATTGCATGGAAAAATAAATATCCAATCTAATATAATATTCGAGAAACTCCCACCAATCATTGCTGCCATAGAAAGTTGAGGCGCTCCATCATTACGAACAAAACATAGTAAAACGTTGTTAATCAAAAATGCAGAGGCAAACATAAGTATTACAAATAAATATGTATTAGACATTTCTAAAACATTCCCTTGCGCACCAAAAAAGGAAATAATTTTTTTTGAAAACAACAAGCCAATCAAAACAAACGTTATTCCAAATCCTAAGGCGACTAATATACCATTAGAAAAAATGCGGTTGCTATTGTCATCATCCTTTTGGCTTTTTTGAATTGAATACTTAGTCCCGCCACCTATTCCAATCATAAGTCCACTCCCATGAATAAAACTATATATTGGAATTGCCAGATTAAGAGCAGCTAAACCATTAGTGCCAACACCTTTTGAAACAAAAAAAGTATCTGCTAATATGTAGCATGATAGCGCAATCATACCAAGAACATTCAAAGATGAATATTTGGCAAATTCTTTAAAACAATTGGATATATTCATTTGATCCCCCTAAACAAAAAATAGCCCTATGTTGTGCTACATAGGCCTACTGCACAATTACAACCCCGGCGGGTTGATTATCTTAAATAATTAAAATTATTATACACCAAATAATAAAAAAACGGTAGTAAAAAGTTTGTAAGTTGATATAATTTAATAATACGTTACAAAAGTATTGCAATTATACCTTGGAGGCAATTATGGCATTTAACAAAATAGACATTTCAACGTGGAATAGAAAGGAAAGCTATTCTCTTTATTATACCGATGTACCTTGCACTTACAGTATGACTGTAAATCTAAATATTACAACATTATTAACTAGTACTAAATCTGCAAATATTAAGTTCTTCCCAAGTATTTTGTTTGCTCTTAGTTCTATTGTTAATAAGCATAAAGAATTTCGTATGGACCTAGATGAAGATGGGAATACTGGCTATTATGACATTTCAAACCCTTGTTTCACAGTTTTTCATAATGAAACAGAAACATTCACCAATGTGTGGACAGAGTATGCTCCCACTTTTGATGAATTTTTGAAAAACTATACTATGGATATGGATAAATATCATGGCGACTGTGTAAACTCTAAGCCTTTAACTGATAGAAATGTATTTAACGTCTCTGCTATTCCCTGGAGTAAGTTTACTGGGTTCAACTTAAATCTACAAAAGGGATATGACTACTTTCCACCTATTTTTACCTTTGGTAAATATTTTGACCATGGCAAAAAAACACTATTACCTTTGGCAATTCAGGTGCATCATGCCGTTTGTGACGGTTTTCACGTTAGCAGGTTTGTAAATGATTTACAGAAGTTTATAGATAGCTTTGAAATATGAAATAACGCCTAGCAGTATTAAATCACCTTGTGTCCAGATGCTGCCTCAAAATGATACTTAACAATGCCTAAATCTATCTTTGTACAAAACCCTATACCCTTAACCATTGCCTTGACGGTTCCACCTTTTAATGAAAAGTAGAACTTTTGCTGATTTATTGCAGTTGGAGCCAAAAGTGCAGCTTCAATCCCTGTCATAAACCATTCTGGCATATTGCCTTCCCAATTACATACCTCTCCTATTGACTTAACTTTATGAGGGGTACCTTGGTTTTCCCCATAACCAAGAGCAATAATGCAAACTAATTTTTCACCACTTTGAATCTTTGCAGCGCTCTTGCCGCGTGTCATCGCAACCCAACAAGTATTTAAGCCTAGTTCTTGCGCTATAAGTACTATCTTTTCACCATAATATCCGCAAGTTTCCTCAAGGCTTGAACTTTTGGAGCCTATTAATGCTATGTAATTGCTTACACCACTAAATTTACCATAATGCGCCATTTTGCAGTTAAAACATTTGGGCTCGTCAAATAAAACCTGAATATTAAGTCCACTCTCCTTATTTATCTGTGAAATTGACTTCTCTAAGCTAATTCTGACTGTCTCTTGAATTTCTTGGTCTTTGTATTGTCTCACACTATGACGTTGCTTTATGATTTCTAATATATTCATGTTTTAGTCTCCTGTTATAACCACTTAAGGCTCAAAGGGAATTACGGCGATTTATCACTCTATTCTACTTCTTCTATGGCTTCTTTAAGTTCCTCTAATGTATCATAATCTGATACATTTAGCCCAAGTTCTCTCGCCCTTTGTATTAGGTAATCCTTATCTAGCTCATCAAAACCTCCTAAGATTTCAAATCCTATTACATCATCAAATAAACTCATTTCACTTCACCTCCATGGAAAAACGTGATATCACATTGTATTGAATTTCATTATATCATTATAACAGAAATATTTCTCCCTCCATTGCTATTATTTCATCAATAGGTATATTTTTGCCACTATGTAAGACGATTAATCTTTTGTATTCATCAATTTTTTTGATACTTCCATTGACCTCTACATATGATCCACCAGATTTTTTTATATCAGGTTCAAAGTATGTAATCTTAATTTCACATTTTTCGTCTAATCTGTCTTTCACAATTACTAGTTTTTCATCTAAAAGCATCTTGCTATTCTCGTCTAGTTCAATTCGAGTTTCTGTCAATCTAGCCACTTCCTTTATAGCCGCATCATGTCCTGTTAATGCCGCAAATGGTGAAAATTGAGCTGCTCGCTGGTATAATGACATTTGAGAATGGCGTGTTGAAACATGATGTGGAAGATTAATAATATCGCTATATTTTTCTTTGTTAGGCTTTGTGTCCGCCGATTTGTTTATTTCTTTCAACCGTCATCGCCCCTTCCTCCAAATTCATACCTTTTAGAACCGCATTCTTGCCATATTTTTTCTTAATATCTAACATCGCCATTTGTATTCTATTTTCACGTTCAAACTCTTCTTCCTCAACTTCACGTTGCTTTTTTTGTGCTTCATAATCTGTAAATAAGTCTAGCTGCTCAAAAGTTTCTTTTGGGGTTGCATTCTCTTTGGAAATCACACGATTGGCTGCAATTGTAATTCTACGTACCAAAAGATTCTTGTCCACAATACGATCATATAGCGCTGTCACTGCATCCAGAATCAGTTTTGCAGATGATGTTGGTCGATTTATGTTTGCTGTGCCATGAGCATGTTTTGGAGTCTTACGTCCATAGTGATCAATGGTCACTTCCCCCTTATAATTTCCACTGCGTTTTTTGTCTGTAAGGTTTTCAATGTCGTATCCTACAGTTAATACCATTTGATCAGTCACAAGTCCTTTATCTACTAAATCTAACACCAAAAGATCTGTCATTTCTCTGACAATAAGCTTGGCTTTTTTGAAGGAGTAAGGCGACTGTAGCACTTGCCCGCTACCTATACTATTATTTGATGGCTTATATTTCTTTATTTCTGCAATAGTGCATGGTTCCCATCCCCAAGCATGATCAATTAATAGCTCTGCGTTGACACCAAACAATTTATACAATAGTTCTTCGCTATGAAATTCATTTGGCTTGCCTAAAGAACATCGTGCCACATCTCCCATAGTAAATAATCCATTTGCTTCTAGTTTCTTTGCATATCCTTTGCCAACTCTCCAAAAATCAGTGAGTGGACGATGTGACCACAAATTATGGCGATAAGATATTTCGTCTAGCTCGGCAATTCTCACTCCGTCTTGATCTGGCATAACGTGTTTCGCTCCAATATCCATGGCAACCTTGCATAAATACAGATTTGTTCCAATACCTGCTGTAGCAGTAATACCTGTGGTCTGCAGAACCTCTCGTATTATCATTTTTGCTAGTTCACGAGCAGTTAGATTATATGTATCAAGATATGCAGTTACATCTATAAATACCTCATCAATAGAATAAACGTGAATATCCTCCGGTGCAACGAATTTCAAATATGTATTGTAAATCTGGGCACTGTACTCCATATACCTTGCCATCTGTGGCGGTGCTGTGATGAAATCTATTGCCAAAGATGTATTAGCTTTTAATTCAACATCATCATAGGAACTACCTGTAAACTTACGTCTTGGTGCTTTGGTCTGTCTAATAGCATTTACTTCTTTAAGTTTTTGCAACACCTCAAATAATCTTGCACGTCCTGGAATCCCATAAGCTTTTAGAGATGGTGATACTGCCAGACAGATAGTCTTTTGGGTACGGCTTGCATCTGCAACCACCAAATTTGTGGTTAAAGGATTGAGCTGTCGTTCCATACATTCTACGGAAGCGTAAAACGATTTTAGATCGATTGCAACATAAATATGGTTTGATTCATTCATACTATGCCTCCATTTCTATTCTTAGATATATTATATATCAACGAAAGAAAAAGAACAAGCGTTCTTTTGTTGTTTTTCATAATTTGTGGGGGTGTATAAATCAACCTTTTTTTCATTCATTTTCTGCATCTACCCAGTTTAACGTTGGCTTTGTTTTCCCCAATACAATTGATAAACCGTATCTATATTTATATTTTCCCATTTCATCCAAAAAATCTTTTATTTTTTTGATATCATTATCGATGTTACGATTCCACCAAGTCTTGAATTCGATGACTAATAAATTGTCGCGATTACCTCTTTTGTGCAATATAATATCAGGGTAAGTCCCATTCGGAGAATTTGGTAAACTTTTTTTTGAATATCCTTTTCTATTATATTCACAATCCAAATTATACTCTCTTAATTCAGGCAATTCATTCATATAATTTTGAAGGTATATTCCAAACCTAAATACAATAGCCCTTTCACAAACATGACTATTGTCATCTGAGTCTACTGGCTTAGTACAGATTAAGTATTCATCTCTATAATATAAATCTAGTAAAGACTTATTTATTACATACTCCAAAATTTTCTTTTTACAACTCATATCCTATCACCCTCCTAATCTTTATATTAAATGTTGGCTTTGTAAACATCCATTCTTCCACGAATTTTGCCTGCCATTTATTATACCTACTTTCCACAATTTTCTTTTGTTCTATCTTCATTAATATTAATATATTTTACTAGTTATTTAACCAAATCTATTAATTGTTTAACTGATAACAATTTTCCTTCCTTATCTTTCCTATGTAGCATCGCATGGCAATTAGGACACACTGGAATGAGATCCTTTTTATAATCTATTACATATTCTTTTCCAATTTCGCTAACAGGAATTATATGGTGAACGTGAATAAAATCTTCCCCTATATCCTCGTAATGCTCCTTAAAATTAAAGCCACATATTTTACAGGTTGTTCCGTGATATTCAATGCATTTCTGTCTAGCAATTGAACTTCTTTCATACTTGTTCACCTTTACAGAAACAACTGCACCTTCTTTTATTATAGAAGAAACATCTGAATCTGGAAAAACGCCATCACTAACTATATCATTCATATATAAATCAATATACTCGCTTAGCTCTTCTTTTACCTTTAAAGGACCTTGGGGTGCTGCCTTTAAACCATGTTTTTTCAAGTATTCTAAAGATAGTAACACTGTATCCACTTGCTCAATTAGTTTTAGTTTTGCATATCTTCCTGCTTTAGAATTTTCATATTCATCCATTCTAAACCAAAAGTCCTTATCATCTTGGCATTCAGAAAACTGCATATCCGTTTTTAAAACTTCTACTTTATATTTAACTCTTTGATATGGTTTTGTACAATAAATATATACTATATCACCAACTTCGTAATTAGCATGTTGTCTCCAATCTAAACATCCAAATTTCTCAAATGCAGCTGCATGGTCATACATTTTACCATTGGCAGAAATCATCCATTTCATATATAATCCTCCCATTAATAACCTTCTCTACTTATATTGTACTAAACAAATCAGCTTTCCGATAGATGGAATTTTGTAAATGTCGATCCTATCAACTCAACTTTCCGCTTTTAATCCTTGTATACATAGCGTCCTTCAATAAGTTCTCCACATACTTTTACACTAAAAAAGAGAGTCGGATTTTCGTCTCTAACTCTCTATTCTAAACATTATTAGTCATACTTCCTTAAAATAGCAGTGTAAATGATCCCTGATATTCTTCACCAACACTATTTGACAAA
>JAVWMQ010000040.1:0-15056 GCA_036637375.1 Anaerovoracaceae bacterium | reverse complement strand
AGAAATAACGGTTTATAATTAAGTTTTTGTTGAAAAATAAGGCAAAATGTGATAGTATTCTATGGTATATGAAAAAGTATATGTATGAGGCTTTGGGCGAAGCTCAAAAGGCCAGAGAAATTGGTGAAGTTCCAATAGGTGCTGTTGTTGTTAAAGATGGCGCTATTATTGGGAGAGGACATAATTTGACGGAGAGTACAAAAGATCCGACAATGCACGCTGAAATGATTGCCATGAGAGATGCTTTGAGGAATACTGACGGTTTTAAGCTTACAGGCTGTGAACTATATGTTACCCTTGAGCCTTGTGCTATGTGTGCGGGAGCTATTGTGCTTTCGAGAATGAGCAGGGTTGTAATTGGGACGATGGATCCTAAATCGGGAGCATGCGGCTCGGTTTTTAACGTTGTTCAAGAAACAAAATTAAATCATTTTGCGGAAATTATAACGGGTGTTATGGGAGAAGAATGTAGCACCATCTTAACGGAGTTTTTTCGTGAAATTAGAAAGAGAAAATCGGAGGAGTAATTAATGAAGAGAATAAGTGCAATTCTTTGCCTTACAGTGTTATTGGTAATGAGTATGGTTCAGGTAGGTTCTGCTGCAAGCTTTGGTGTCGTAAAAACGTCTCCAAACGATGGCATGGAGGGAATGCCTTTGGAAAACCTTGGTGTAAAGGTATTCTTTAACCAAGAGGTATATAACAAGAATAATGAAAAGGCTAATGCAGAGGCATGTATTATTGTTGATGACAAGGGTAAGGAAATTCCAACTATTACAATTTTTAATCCTAAAGATAAGAAAGTTGCTTTGGTTTTGGCTGATGCAAGTTCAAAGAAGCTAAAGATTAAGCCTATAACTAAATACACTTTAAAAATTGACCCTAAATTCAAATCTGCAAGTGGCGAGGCGCTAGGTAAGGACATTAAAACTTCATTTACGACAATTAACCCGTCTACAAGTATGAAGTATTCAATGGGAATGATGGGTATTATGGTTGTTGCTATGATTTTTGCATCTACTAAGGCTGCAAAGAAACAGATGCAGCAAAACGATCCAAAGAAGGCTCACGAAGAAAAGTTCAATCCTTACAAGGTTGCTAAGGAAACAGGGAAACCTGTAGAACAGATTGTTGCAGAGGAACAAAAGAGAAAAGCTAAGGAAGCTGCCAAAAAGAAAAGACACCAGGAAGAAAACAAAAATGAGCTGTCAAGTGACAACTTTAGAGTTAAGGGCCCAAGACCTATTTCAGAGGCTGGTAGCACTTACATAACTGGTAGAAAAGCAGAAGCTGAAAGAATTGCAGCTGAAAAGAGAGCGGCTAAGGCAGCAAGGAAAAATCCTCAGCACAAGAAACCAAATCAGAATAAAAACAAAAGATAAATAGTGTAGGGCGGGATTATTCCTGCCCTATTTTATAGGGGAGAGGAGAGAGATATGAGTTCTATTAGGTTGAAATCTTATGGAAAGATTAACTTATCTATTGATGTTCTTGGCAGACTGGAAAACGGTTACCATGAGGTTCTCATGGTTATGCATCAAATAGACCTTCACGATGATGTTTTAATTAGATTTACTAAGAGTAATAGGGCAGGAGTTAATATTACTCTAAAGACGAGTAAGTATTATTTGCCAGTGGATAGGCGAAATCTCGCATATAGGGCTGCGGAGTTAATTCGTGAGAAGTATGGGAGACATATAAACGGAGAGCTTAGGATAGATATAAAAAAGAATATACCAGTGGCGGCAGGGTTGGCTGGTGGCAGTGGCAATGCTGCGGCTGTGCTACTTGGACTAAATCATCTATGGAAGTTAAACCTTAGCTTAAAGCAACTTTGTGATATTGGGGAGGAGCTAGGCGCTGATGTTCCCTTCACCCTAATGGGGCAAGCAAAATGCAATAAATGTCTTGGCGATGTAATGAACAAACACCCTATGGCAACAAGTGCAGCGCTGGCAAGTGGAATTGGAACGACTTTAATGTCTATACCTGCTATTAAGCTTGATATTTTGCTGAGCAAGACTGCAAAGGGTGTATCAACTCAGGAAGTTTTTAGAAACCTTGATGTTGATAATATTTCGGCTAGACCTAACACAGATACATTGATTTATGGTATTGAAAAAGGCGATTTTGAAATGATTTCGCAAAATGCTGTTAATGTTCTTGAGGAGTACACTTTGAAGAAATACGTAAAGGTTAAGGAAACTAAAGACGAACTTATGCGACTTTGTGGTGGTGCTCATGTGTTAATGAGTGGTAGCGGGCCTACTGTATATGCCATGAAACCGAGAAAGAGCAAGGTTGCTAATTTCGAGGAGGCTGCAAAGATTTTAAAAAAGAAAAACAAAGAAACAATATTGACGTTTACGACGTTTTAACAAAAAAATAGCTACAGCTTTGAGGTGATACCCTCAGTGCTTGTAGCTATTTTTGATATGATTATTGATATAACTGTCTATAGTATTATTTACGGGAAATTAATTTAACTTCAAATTCCATGATTTTACCGTTTCTGGAAATTAAGTATTTGATTTTATCTCCTGGTTTACATTTTTTGATAACTTCTGCTACTGTGTTTGTATCTTTGACAGCTACTCCTTTAATTGAGATAACTTGATCGCCAACTTTTAGCCCTGATGATTTAGAATTATCCTCTAGTAAGCCTTGGATATAAACACCTCCATCGCCACCCATTGCGTACTGTATTCCTGAGTATGTAGTACCTTTTAGTGATGATGCTTCGTCTTTACCTGTTTTGATTATTTCATTTGCCACTTTGGCGGCTGTGTTTATAGGTATTGCAAAACCTAAACCTTCAACGCCAGAACCTTGTGATTTGGCTACAATAATTCCAATTAGCTGGCCTTCCTTGTTAAACATTCCACCACCAGAGTTGCCTGGATTTACTGCTGCATCTGTTTGCAGTAGTGATAATGTTTGGTTGTCTAAAGTGACATCTCTGTCAAGGGCGCTTACAATTCCTGCGGTTACAGTGCCACCAAGCTCTCCAAGTGGGTTACCGATTACAACTGATAAGTCCCCAACGTTAACCTGATTGCTGTTGCCATATGTTGCAACTGTAAGCTTCTTTGCGTCTATCTTTAGAACTGCAATATCTGTTGATGATGCTGAACCTATTAATTTGGCATCATATGTTTTGTTGTTTGATAGTGTAACATAAATTTTACTTGCGCCATCAATTACATGATGGTTTGTGATAATGTAACCATCTTCGGTTACAACGACACCACTACCTGCGCCTTGGGTTACATATTGCCTTAGCCATGGATCTTGCTCCACACTTTCCGTTTTAATTTCAACTACGGATTTCTTGTTTTGCTCTGCGATTTCAGAAACAGTTTTTTTGCTACCTGTTGCATCCTCCAAAGTATAACCGTCCTTTTTTTGACTAACAGTGTTTAGGTTTCCAGTGTTCCCTGATAGTACATTAAAAAGTATGAAACTTGATAGTGTGGAAAAAATCATAGATAAAATGACAATTCCGATTACAGCCTTCTTGCTTATGCCTGACTTTTGTTCCTTTTTTTCCTCTTGATATAAATTAAAATCTTGCATACTTTACCTCCTTTGAATATTGTTATTATATAACAAAAATTACTCAGTTTTTATATAAATAGTGTCACATATAGCTTATATTATTGTCACAGATGTGGTAAAATTATATTATATATAGTGTATATATTGAGGTGATTTTATGAACAGTTATTTTGAAAAATATAATTCTTGGAAAGAAAGAAAAGATCTTCCAAAAGAGCTTATGGATGAGTTAATTCTCTTGGGAAATAATCACGAAAGTATCAAAGAAGCTTTTGGAAGTGAATTAAAATTTGGAACCTCAGGACTTAGAGGGATAATGGGTGCTGGTACAAACAGACTTAATGTTCCTGTAATTGAACGAGTTACACAAGGTTTTTCAAATTATATTAATAAGAGATTTGATGAAAAAAAGGTGCTAATCAGTTATGATAGCAGAATTAATAGCGAGATTTTTGCAAAAAAAACAGCAGCAGTTCTAGCTGCAAACGGTGTGGAGGCTTATATTTTTGATGAGTTGACACCTGTTTCTGTGTTGAGCTTTGTAATCCGAGAGATGGAAATGGATTTTGGAATTATGATTACAGCTAGTCATAACCCAAAGGAATACAATGGATACAAGGTATATAACTCAAAAGGTGGACAGATTTTGGGCAAAGTTGCAAAAGACATTCTGGAGGAGATCCAGTGTGTGGCAATGTTTGATGAAATTAAAACTGTGGACTTTGATAGTGCTATTGACAATGGAATTAATTATGTTCCAAAGGAAATTACTGATAAATTTATAATGAAAACTCTTGATTGCTCATTTGAAACTGAGGGTATTGAGAAACTAAAGGTTGTATATACACCGCTAAATGGTGCAGGACTGTTTTATGCAAAAAAAATAATTTTGTACTTAGGGGTGGAACATTTGAACATTGTAAGCGAGCAAGAAGAACCTGACGGGAATTTCCCGTTTTGTCCTAAGCCGAATCCTGAATACAAGGAAGTCTATGAGCTTGGGCAAAAATTAATGGTGTCAAAAAACGCAGACATTATGATTGCTACTGATCCAGATTGCGATAGAATTGGCGTTGCGCTGCCTGATATGGTTTTGACAGGAAATCAACTAGGGGTGCTTTTGTTTGATTATATTTGCAGGAAACTTGGGGATGATGCTGTGGACAAAACAGGGGTTAGAAGTATTGTTAGTACGCCTTTGTTTGATGAAATTGCAAGGAATTACGGTGTTAATGTTGATACAACTTTAATCGGGTTTAAATACATTGGTGAAAAGATGGAGGATCTAGGAGATGACTTCATATTTGGATTTGAAGAGGGTAATGGATATTTAGGCGTAAGGCATATGAGAGATAAGGACGGTCTTAGTTCTGCAATGTTTGCTTGTTCTATGGCAGCAGAATATAAGGCAAAACGAATGGATCTCAAAAAAGCTCTAAAAAATATTAACAAAAAGTATGGATATTTTGAAGAAAAAGTTATAAACTATAGATTTGAGGGAATTGCAGGGAACCAACGTAGAGAAAAAATTATGGAGTATTTGCGTGGGCAGATTCCGAAGGCAATCGACCAAATTGATGGGGTTTCAATTACCGACTATAAGGTGCAAAAAAAATATCAATATAGTGCAGGAGTATGCGAGGAGAACTCTTTGCCAGTAGCCAATATCTTGGAATATGATTTTGGAGATGGCAAAAAGGTTATTGTTAGACCATCAGGAACTGAGCCTATATTGAAAGTTTATTTATTTGCAAAGGGTAAGTCAAAAGGTCAAGCTCAAAAGGAAATTGAAGTTATGGAAGCGGAGATAACGCGAATTGTAAATGAGGAGCAATAAATGAGTAAAGTATTAATTGGAGTAGATAAGAGTGGATCATATAGAGTTTACCTGACAATTACAACAGATATGGTTGAGGAAGCTCGTAATATTCACATGATGACGCCCCTTGCAACAGCAGGGCTTGGCAGAGTATTAACTGCAACAGGGCTTATGAGCATTATGCTAAAGGGCCAAAGAGATAGGATGACAGTTATTTTTAGAGGTGATGGCCCAGCTAAACAGATTTTGGCTTCGGGTTATGCTGATGGAAGAATTAAGGGATATATTTCAAACCCTGATGTTGATTTACCTTTGACTAAAGAGGGTAAACTTGATGTTGGTGGTTCTCTTGGTATTGGAGAATTAACAGTTATTAAAGATTTAGGGCTAAAGGATCCATACCATGGAAGCATTGCTCTTGTATCTGGTGAAATTGCAGATGATTTAACTGCATATTATTTCATTTCAGAACAGCAAAACACTTCTATTGGCTTAGGTGTCAAAATTAACAAGGACAAAAGCGTTCTTGCAGCTGGTGGAATGTTTGTTCAAATGATTCCTGGTGCTGAGGATGAGGCTATAACAGAACTTGAAAAAATGATAGAAGATATGCCACCGTTAACTTCAATAATCGAAGAAACAATGAATAACGGTAGTGGCAAAACAGAAGAAGGGCTGCTTGTAGATTTAATGGATAGAATCTTTGGTAGTCTAAGTGAGGAATATAAACCAGAAGTCTTAGAGTACAAGGATATTGTACTTGAATGTGATTGTAGCGAGGAGCGAATGGCTCAGGCTTTAATGACTATAGGCAAGAAGGATTTAGAGGAAATAGTGAGAGAAGACGGTCAAGCGGAACTGTCATGCCATTTCTGTGGTAGCAAGTACACCTTTGAGAAGGAGCTACTAGAGGAAATGCTTTCAAAAATGTAAGGGGGAAGATATGAAGGATATTATGCTCAAAATAGTGGGTTTGCATGTGCATGATAATGTAGAAGAAGAACAAATGGAACTTGTTACTGAAGGTAAAATGTACGAAAAAGGTGGGGTTATTTACCTTACTTATGATGAAAGTGAATTTACTGGAATGGTTGGATATAAAACTAGACTAAGGGTTGATTCAAACACTGTTAAGATGACGAGAATTGGCAAGGATATGGGAGCTTTAACAGAGATGTGTTTTGAAAAGGGCGAGAGATATACAAGCCTTTACGACACTCCTTATGGACCAGTTGAAATGGAATTACTGACAAATGATCTGACAAGTGATCTTTCTTATGATGGAGAAGGCAAGGTTATGATTGATTACAGTATAAGCCTAAAGGGCTTAACAGAAGGCAGAAGTAAACTTAATATAGAAATAGTCTAGGGGGATAAAAATGAACAAAGGATTTGATGCGGAGAAGTATATAGAGGAGCAATCAAAACATATTTTGGAAAGAATCAAGGAGGACGATCAAAATCGTCTTTATCTTGAGTTTGGGGGCAAGCTTGTCCACGACAAGCATGCCATGAGAGTGCTTCCTGGCTTTGATGAAAATGCAAAAATTAAATTACTTCAAAAATTAAAAGATAAGGTTGAAGTAATTATTTGCGTATACAGTGGGGATATAGAAACGAATAAGACTAGACAGGACTTTGGTATTACATACGATTTAGAGGTTTTGCGATTAATTGATATGTTTAGGAAATACGAGCTTGAAATTAACAGCGTTGTTGTTACTAGGTATTCAGGGGAAAGTCCTGCTGTTGATATTTTTATTAACAAATTAAACAGGAGAGGTATTAAGACGTATAAACACAAGTACACTAAAGGCTATCCAACAGATGTTGATACCATTGTTAGTGAAGATGGTTATGGAGCTAACCCTTATGTGGAGGCTACAAAACCACTTGTTGTTGTAACTGGGCCTGGTGGAGGAAGTGGTAAGCTTGCTACTTGTCTATCACAGCTTTATCATGAAAGTGTTCTTGGGAGAAAGGCTAGATATGCCAAGTTTGAAACTTTTCCAATTTGGAATTTACCTCTAAAGCATCCTGTTAATGTTGCTTATGAGGCGGCTACAGCAGATTTAAAAGATGTGAATATGATTGACTCATTCCACCTTGAAGCTTATGGCAAACGTGCTGTAAATTACAACAGGGATCTAGAAGCGTTTCCTGTTGTTAGGAGAATTATAGAAAAAATCACTGGAGGCGAAAGTGAATATGCATCGCCAACAGATATGGGTGTAAATATGGCAGGCTTTTGTATTAGTGACGATGAAGCATGTATGGAAGCTGCAAGACAGGAAATTATACGTAGAGTTTTGATTGCTCAATGTGATTACAAAAAAGGTAAGATCAGCGAGGAGTCGGAGGAACGTGTAAGGCTATTAATGGAAGAAGTTGGTGCTAGCATTTCAAACAGAAAGGTAGTGGCAGCGGCGAGGGAATATGCTGAGTGCAAGAGAAATTGCAGCGAGCAATACGAAAATGTTGTTGTTATGACCATTGAACTTCCAGATGGCGAGATTATCACAGGTAGAAGTTCAAGGAGAATGGCAGCTCCAGCAGCAGTTGTATTAAATGCTGTCAAGAAGTTAGCGGATCAAGAGGACGATCTTCACCTAATTAGACCAGAGGTTATTAGAGGAATACAGAAATTAAAAAAAGAAGTGCTTTGCCAGGAAAAGTATAGCCTAAACTTAGAGGAAGTTTTAAATGCTTTGATGGTTTCTGCTGCAAGCAATCCAGCCGCAGAGATTGCAGTGAGCAAACTAAAGAGGCTGAGAGGCTGCAAGGCACATGCGACAGCTATTTTAAGTGAAAAAGATGAGAATACTCTTGGAGATTTGGGAATAGACATTACTTGTGATCCTGAATATTCAACGACAAACTTATACTTTAAATAAAAAGGAGTAATATGTACGGAGATTTTTTCGTTCTATTCACAATGATCTTTACAGGATATTTTTTGCGAAAAATTAATGTAATTAATGATGAAATGAACAGTGGCTTAAATAAATTTATATTGTATTTTGCATATCCATGCTTACTTGTTTACAATATTGGTACTATGGATATGACTGGTGCGCTAGTGGTGCAATATTTGTTAGCACTTTCTATTTCGTTAGTTCTTTACTTTATTCATGCTGGATATAGTTACTTTTTTACAAAGAATAGGAAATATCCAAAGAGAGTTGCAAATGTTGCTGAACTTTCAATAACTGCCCCTAACAATGGGTTTATGGGTTTCCCTATTGCATTGATATTCTTTGGAGACATTGGACTTTTTATGATGATGGGGAATAATGCTGCTATGAATATCTTTTACTTTTCATACGGGCTACATGCAATGAGAAGGAACAATGCAGACAGAGAAAAGATGAGTTTAAAAACAATTGGTATGATTGTGTTTAAGGTGTTAATTAACCCTAACATTGTTGCATTAGTTCTAGGTTTTGTGATATGCTTTACTGGTCTAAGTTTAGATAATTCAGTTGGTGTTTATTTAAAGACAATTGGTCAAGTTGCAACACCTATGGCGATGATATTTATTGGCTCTACCTTGGCTGGAAGTAAATTCTTTGATATGTTCAAGAATAGAATTGTTTGGGGTTCTGCCATTAATAAATTGGTGGTTATACCACTTATGACTTTGGCGTTATGCTATTTCTTGCCAGTTAGCCCTGTAATGAAGGCTTGTTTCGTACTTAGTGCAGCAATGCCAGCAGCAGCAACAACTTCAATGCTTGCTGAACAGGAAAATTTGAATACAGAAATTGCAAGTAAAATTTTGTTTTTTACAACGGTTGTGTCTATGGGTACAATTCCGGTTGCAATATGGGTTATAGAAAAAGCATTTGGGATCTAAGGTTGTTAATTTAAGGGAGGCTTACTATGAATGTAAATGTAGATTTGAATAGAGTTAGTGTAGATGGTGATGAAATCTCAAAATATAGAATTGAAGCTGAAGAGGCAATTGATAAGCTTTGGCAAGATGATGGCAATGGCAAATCATGGGTGAAATTACCTATGAGCACTAGTGATGATGAAATTGAAGAATTGATTATGACAGCAATTGCTTGTCAGGATTCTTGTGGCTTGTTTGTCGTTATTGGTAATGGCGGATCATTTCTAGGCACTAAGGCTGTAATTGAGGCAATTGACGAACATATTGCAACTGCACCAGAGATTTTATTCCTTGGTGACAACATTAGTACAACGAAATATTCAAAAGCTATAGAAAAAATGAGGCATTATGATGTAAATGTTTGCGTAGTGTCTAAGTCAGGGGAAACTCCTGAAACGTTAATGGGATATGAGATAATTAAGGACGCAATGTTTGCAAGGTACGGTGATGATCTAGCTCCAAAGAGAATTATGGTTATGACTGGAGAGCAGGATAGCACACTTAGAGAACTTGCAAATAAGGATGGTTGTGGTGTATTTACAGTACCATCTGGATTTGTTGGCAACTACTCTATTTTAAGTCCTGCAAGCTTGTTCCCTATGGCAGTTGCAGGTATTGATATAAAGAGATTTATCAGAGGTGCTGAGGTTATGGCAACGGATCCTTGCTGGGATATTGATGCAGCATATTATGCAATTGCGAGAAAACTATTATTTGAAAGCGGTAAAGCTGTAGAGGTTTTTTCCTATGACAATCCGAACCTTGAAAGCTTCGCATTATGGCTTGTTCACTTGTTTAGTGAAAGTGAAGGCAAAAACGGACAAGGTTTGTTTACTGCAACTATGAGCCTTAGCAGAGACTTTAAGGCTATGGGGCAATTTATGAGAGGTCACAGACCTAATTTCTTTGAGACAGAAATTCTTGCAGAAGAATTAATAACAGATATGAATATTCCAGAAGGGATAAAAGGTAAAATTAAAGCGACAACGTTAAATGACTTAAATGCAGTTCTTGCAAAAAAAATGAAAGATTCATACAAGGTTGGGAAGATGGATAATATTAGAATTACAATTCCAGCAATGAATGAATTTAATCTAGGACAGCTTGTTTATTTCATGTTAACTTCAGCCGCTGTATCAGCTCAGTTATTTGGTGTAGATCCTTTTGATCGTACATTAATAGACGAGTTTAAGGAAAACCTAAAAGAGGACTTATAGCAAGGCTACAAAGATTCTTTAATTTGGGGGTTTACAACACGATTTAACGTGTTATAATAAATTTATCGATTCAGTTAATTTTTTAACAATCAAAACAGATTGAAACTCAAGGAGGATAATAACAATGAAAAAAATTGGAGTATTAGGGACAGGAACTATGGGCGCTGGAATTATTCAAATTTTGGCACAGCAAGGATATGAAGTAGTACTAAGAGCAAGAAGACAGACTTCTGTTGATGGCGGTATCGCTAAGGTTACAAAGAATCTAGAGAAGATGGTAGCTAGAGAAAAGATTACAGAAGACGAAAAGAATGAAATCCTTGGCAGAATTAGCGGTTCTACAGAAATCGAAATCGTTAAAGATGCTGATTTAATTATTGAAGCGGCAACAGAAGATATGGAAGCAAAAAAAGCTTTATTTGTTGAACTTGATGAACTTTGCAAGCCAGGAACTATTTTGGCAACAAACACTTCATCTCTATCAATTACTGAAATTGCAACAGCTACAAAGAGACCTGACAAAGTTATTGGAATGCATTTCTTTAACCCAGTTCCAGCAATGAAACTTGTTGAAGTAATTAAGGGACTTACAACTTCTGATGAAACTAGAGACATCATCGTTAAACTATCAGAAGACCTAAAGAAAACTCCAGTTGAAGTTGCAGAAGCTCCAGGATTTGTTGTAAACAGAATCTTAATCCCAATGATTAATGAAGCTATTGGCATTTTAGCTGATGGTGTTGCAGATGTTGAAGGTATTGACAATGCAATGAAATTAGGTGCAAACCACCCAATGGGACCTTTAGCTTTAGGTGACTTAGTTGGACTTGACGTTTGCCTTGCAATTATGAACGTTCTTTACACTGAATACGGTGATTCAAAATACAGACCACACGTATTACTAAAGAAAATGGTAAGAGCTAACAAACTAGGTATGAAAACTGGAGAAGGTTTCTACAACTATAACAAATAGTATTGACTAAATATTAATATGACAAGCGGCAATGTTTACGCCGCTTGTTTTTAATTGTGAAATTACTACAATGTTATGTGACTTTTTGGGCAAAAGTGGTATAATGAATGGGTATGACTAAGAGGAGATGAAATGGATATTATAACATTACAAAAGAAAAAAGTTGCAGAGCTTAGAGAGATTGCCAAAACATTTGGTATTGAAAACTTTGAGAAGTTAAAGAAGGCTGAATTAATTGAATTATTAACAGGAGCAAAGGGCGCAGACACAAATATAGAAGCAGACCTTGCCAAAGCTGCTGATGAGGAGAACTTTGAAGAAATAATTTCTGATGAAATTGCATCTAAGGAGGTAAACCTTGGAGAAACTAAATTTGATGAACCAGCTTCCATAGCAAGGCAAGAAAATGAGAAATCAGAAGATACTAGGTATGAGGTTTCTGGAATACTTGAGCTTGCAGAGGGCGGATTTGGATTCCTAAGATTTGATAATTTTTTAACAAGCGAGGAAGATGTTTATGTTGCACCATCTCAGATTAGAAGGTTTAGACTCAAAACGGGGGATAAGGTTACTGGAGTTTGTAGGAAACCTAAACAAGGCGAACGATATGGGGCGCTTATTTTTGTTTTAAATGTAAATGGGGACAATCCTGATGTTTGCAGGAGAAGACCTGACTTTAACAAGCTGACACCGATTTTTCCTAATAGGAGAATCACGCTTGAAGATGGAAGAGATTTATCTATGAGGTTAATTGACCTTGTTGCACCTATTGGAATGGGACAGCGTGGATTAATTGTTGCCCAGCCAAAGGCGGGTAAGACTGTCTTGTTAAAGCGTATGGCAGCTAGTATCGAAAAAAATTATCCGGATTCTGAAATGATTGTACTTCTTGTTGATGAAAGACCTGAAGAGGTTACGGATATGAAAAGATCATTAAAGGGTGATGGAGAGGTTATTTATTCTACTTTTGATGAAAGACCTGAACATCATATTAAGGTTGCAGAAATGGTTTTGGCTAGAGCTCAAAGACTTGTTGAGCATGGCAAGGATGTAATTATCTTGATGGACAGTATTACAAGGCTGGCAAGGGCGTACAACTTAGTTGTACCATCATCTGGACGAACATTATCTGGTGGACTTGATCCTGCATCTCTTTATAACCCAAAGAAGTTCTTTGGGGCTGCTAGAAATATGGAAGAAGGCGGAAGCATTACAATTTTGGCTACTGCTCTTGTGGATACTGGTAGCAGAATGGACGATGTTATATATGAGGAGTTTAAGGGAACTGGAAATATGGAACTTCACCTTGATAGGAAACTGTCAGAAAAACGAATTTTTCCAGCAATTGATTTGAATAAAAGTGGAACTAGGAGAGAGGATTTGTTAATGGAGCCAACTGAACTTGAGGCAGTTTGGTATATGCGTAAGGCTCTTTCATCTGGAAGTACACAAGAGGTGACAGAGGCAATAATAGATAATATGGAAATGACTAAAAATAATAAGGAGTTTGTAAGTATTATCAGAAAAATAAAATTAGAGGGATAGAATGGATTTTAAAAAAATATTTTTGAAGGATGCGTGTCCAACATCGGTTGGAGGACAGGCTGTAATAGAGGGAATCATGATGAAAGGCCCCAAGGCAACTTCTATTGGAATTAGAATGCCTAATGGTGAAATTCATATGAAAACCGAAGCGCAAAAGCCACCGAGCAAGTGGATGAAATTCCCCGTTCTTAGAGGGGTTTATGCTTTTGGGATTTCCTTAGTCGATGGAATGAAAACTCT
Source organism: Anaerovoracaceae bacterium (assembly GCA_036637375.1). Classification (GTDB taxonomy): domain Bacteria; phylum Bacillota; class Clostridia; order Peptostreptococcales; family Anaerovoracaceae; genus JAVWMQ01. The sequence goes on along the minus strand of JAVWMQ010000040.1, from coordinate 1,809 downwards.
AATGTATGCGGCTGATACTTTGGAAGCATACGATGGGCCAGGAATGGAAGAGTTTGAACAAGAAAAACCAAGTAAGGTTGAACAATGGATTGAAAAAAAGTTTGGCGCTAGGGCAGTTTGGAATATTATGCTGTTTATGTCAGTTGTAATTGCTCTGGCTGTTACTATCGGCGTTTTTATAATAGGGCCTACAGCCCTTGTTGATTTGCTTAAACACTTTACAGATAACGTGGTTTTGCTTAATTTAGTTGAGGGCGTAGTTAGAATTATACTGTTTGTTCTGTATATATTTTTGGTTTCAAAGATGGAGGACATAAGGAGAGTGTTTCAGTATCATGGTGCTGAACACAAGTGTATTCACTGCTTTGAAAACGGTGAGGAGCTAACGCCTGCAAATTGCCAGAAGTATTATACTCTCCACCCAAGATGTGGAACGAGTTTCTTGATGTTTGTAATGATTATTAGTTTGGTGCTATTTTCATTTATGGGTTGGCCAAATTTGGCAATTAGAATTACATCAAGGTTACTACTGATACCTGTGATTGCAGGGCTTAGTTATGAGTTATTAAAGTGGGCAGGCAGAAGTGATAACATAGTTGTAAAAATACTTAGCATGCCAGGTTTATATTTGCAAAAAATTACTACAAACGAGCCAGATGAAAAACAGCTAGAGGTTGCAATTGCTGCAATGAAAGCTGTGCTCAGGGATGAACCTGATTTTGGTGAGGGTATTTGTGATAAAGATGGGAGGATTATTAGGGAGAATGAGTTTATTAGTTCAAGACATAGTGAAGATGGGGGAGAGACAGCTTAGTGAGGCTGGAATATTTGATGCAAAGATTGAGGCTGAAATTCTTTATTGCTTCCTAAAAAAAATTGATAGAAGTAAGTTCTTTTTGAGATGGGCAAGACCTGTTGATGAGAGGGAAACGGATCAATACTTTTCGTTGATAAGCACTAGAGCCAGCAGAATCCCATTGCAACATATTATGGGAGAAGTTGAGTTTATGGGTTTACCATTTAAGGTGGCTCAAAACGTGCTAATTCCTAGAATGGACACAGAAGTTGTAGTCCTTGAAGCAGAAAAAATGATAAAGCCAAAGGCTTCGGTTCTGGATCTTTGTTCAGGTTCTGGAATAATTGGAATTTCTCTGGCAAAGAGGAATCAAATCAAGCTTACATCATCGGACTTTAGTGATGATGCAGTTAAATTAACTCGTGAAAACATGGAACTTAATGGCGTTAAGGCTGACGTGGTGCAAGGTGATTTGTTTGAACCAGTAAAAAGGAAAAAGTTCAATATGATTGTTTCAAATCCTCCGTACATTAGGAGCGATGTAATTCCAACCCTTGAAATTGAGGTGAGGGATCATGATCCTATCTTAGCCCTTGATGGTGGCGAGGACGGACTGGAGTTTTACAAAAGAATCATAAGTGGGGCGAAGGAACACCTAAAGAAGGGTGGCGCTTTGGTATTTGAAATCGGTAATGACCAAGGGGAAGCGGTTGCTGACCTAATGGAAGCAGAAGGCGTATTTACAGATATTGAAGTTATTAAGGACTTGGCAGACCAAAATCGTGTTATTAAATGCCGCTTAGGGGGTAAGTAATAATAAACTAAAATATAGCGTACTGACACTCAAGGGTTATATACACCGAGAGGGAAGGCGATGGATACCTTGCAAGGGGGAATTTTTTGTAATCCCGCAGGCTTCATTGCCTGTGGGGTTTTTTGGTTGCTTTGGTTAGAGAGGGTTGCCCGCTGGGCTGACTTGAGAGAGGGCGCTGCCCGTTTTGGCGAGTAGCCCG
>JAVWMQ010000039.1:0-15399 GCA_036637375.1 Anaerovoracaceae bacterium | reverse complement strand
TTCAAGATAATATACAAAATCCTAAAAGCACTAGAAGTTGCGCTTGACTATGAAGAATTCGATATAAATTCAATTTCTCCAGAAGTCCTAAAGATTAGCAAGGCTAGGCGGAGGACAATGCTCACGTTGTTCGCTCCTACGACACTCATTCTTCGTGTCTTCGCTGTCCCATTTCACATTGCGGCTAAAGCCACGAGAAATGGGTATGGGACTCAGATTTATTTACCGTGGGTTCGAGTCTTGAACAATCCGCATTACGTCGGAAAATTAAAATTCACGTCAAATTCACGTCACTATAATCGTAAAACTAAAAAAACCGTTGAAATCTCAACGGTTTATATGGCGGAGGACATGGGACTCGAACCCACGGGGCTTTAACACCTTACTCCCTTTCCAGGGGAGCTCCTTAGCCACTCGGTCAATCCTCCAAAACAATAGGGTCAATAACGACCACGTATTAATCTAACATATTTGATCCAAAAATTCAAGGTTTAAATCAAAAAAGCCAGCAATCGCTGGCTTTTTTTATAAATTCATTTACTTTGTAGCTTTGGCAAGTTCACTATGGCTTAATTTGCTAAGTTCAATAACTTTATCTAAATCAAGACCAATTGCTTCTGTAATACGCATGCCATAATCTTTATCTGCAAGGTAGCAATGAACAGCATGTCTATATTTGACATTTTCTGTAACTGGAGCAATATCCCCAGCAGTGTTATTAATCAAAGCATCCTTAGCAGCATCGTCCATTAATCTCCAAAGATCCCCAGCCTGATAGAAGCATTCATCAGTTCTGTCATCTTTAGGATCATAGTGATAAATATCTCCGCTAACGCTAAGTGGTGGTTCTCTGAACTCAGGCTGTTCAGCCCATTCATCCATAGTATTTGGTTCGTATCCTTTAATTGCACCATGGTTGCCATCAACACGCATCATACCATCTCTATGATAATCGTGCACAGGAACTTTTGGAGCGTTAACTGGAATGTGATTATGATTAATACCTAGACGATATCTCTGAGCATCTCCATAGGCAAAAAGTCTGCCCTGAAGTAGTTTGTCAGGAGAAAGTCCAATTCCTGGAACAAGGTGAGATGGGCTAAAAGCAGCCTGCTCAACATCAGCAAAGTAGTTTTCTGGATTACGATTTAGTTCAAACTCACCAACCTCAATTAGAGGAAACTCTTTTTTGCTCCAAACCTTAGTAACATCAAACGGGTTTTCTTTATGATTTCTAGCCTGCTCCTCAGTCATGATTTGGAAATACATTTTCCATCTTGGGAAATCGCCTTTTTCTATAGAATCGAACAAATCACGCTGATGACTTTCTCTGTCGCCCGCAATAATTGCAGCAGCTTCTTCATTAGTTAAATTCTTGATTCCTTGTTGAGTTCTTAGGTGGAACTTAACCCAGAATCTTTCGTTTTGTTCGTTGTAAAGACTAAATGTATGGCTACCAAAACCATGCATATGTCTGTAAGAAGCAGGAATACCTCTATCACTCATAACAACTGTAACTTGATGAAACGCTTCTGGAAGCAAAGTCCAAAAATCCCAATTGTTTTGAGGGCTACGCATATTTGTCTTAGGGTCACGCTTAACAGCATGATTTAAGTCAGGGAATTTAAGTGGATCTCTAAGGAAAAAAACAGGAGTGTTGTTTCCAACTAAATCCCAGTTTCCGTCTTCAGTATAAAACTTCATGGCGAAACCACGAATATCTCTCTCAGCATCAGCGGCACCACGTTCGCCTGCAACGGTAGAAAATCTTACGAACATTTCTGTTTCCTTACCTGGTTCAAAAACTTTAGCTTTTGTATATTGAGATACATCAGCAGTTGCCCTAAATACACCAAACGCACCACTGCCTTTTGCATGCATTCTTCTTTCTGGAATTACTTCACGATCGAAGTGGGCTAACTTTTCCTGGAACCATAAATCTTGCATAAGCATAGGACCTCTGTCGCCAGCCGTTAGGGAATTTTGATTATCACTAACTGGAGCACCAACCTCGTTTGTTAATTTTTTCTTATCCATATTATATTCTCCTTTCATGTAAATAATAAGTCTTACATATTCCTATTAGATAACCATTACCCTGCAAATGTTCGATGAAACAAATATTTTTTGCAAAAAAAATGGCTGCAACAAGTGTTGTTAAACCAGTTACAGCCAATATTAAATATAAGTTTGATTATATAGTTATCATCAAAAGTTTTATGAATTTATAGCCAAGCAAAATGCCATAAAAAACAATTACTAATCCGCACAAAATATTAATTATGCGTAGAATTTTGTCTGTGATCTTTGCGCCGAAGAAGGATAAGATTGTTGTAATTCCAAGGAACCATAAACAACTTGCAGTAGCGACACCAAGAATGAATACAGATGATTGTGCGACAGGCAAAGTTACTCTAAATGCCCCTAGCATCATACTTCCATCTATTAAGGCTTGTGGGTTAAACCATGTGACAACGCAGGCGGTTGTGATGACCTTAACAATAGGAACATTAACGTTGGTACTGTTATCCATGGTGTCCTTGGCTTTGAGCAGACCAATACCAATCCAAACTACAATTATACTTCCAACTCCAAGTACTGCAAGCTGCAGTATATTGGAATGCTGCATTATAGCGCCAATACCAAAGAAACATGCAAATGCCAAAGTTATATCAAAGAAAATAACAATTAAAGCTGTCATATACGCTCTTTGCTTAGGTTGTGAAATTGCAGAATTAATTACGAATAAATTTTGCAAACCAATGGGAGCAACATAGGCAAGCCCCATAGTCAGACCTTGTATGAAATACATCATAGTAAATTCCTTTCTCAATAACAGATACTTCATCCTCTTTAGTATAGTTTACTATTTTTGTGGAAAAAGTAAACTATATTATTTATTCATTGGCAGATTGATTATATTTGCGAATAATTACAACTATACACTTCCACATAGTTCGTAATATAACGAACTATCAAATAAAAAAAGTGAAAAAGTATGCCAAAAATAATTAGTTTTGTGCTACTATATAAATACGAGAGGTTTTAAGTGTTATAAGCAAACGAAAGGTAGCACAGAGCCAGAAACAGAAATTATTATATTTAGTTAATATAAAGGAGATAATTAAATGGTTAAGAGAATATTTGTAGAAAAGAAACAGGGCTTTGACGTAGAAGCGCAGGGGCTTTTTGAGGACATCAAACAGAATCTTCACATTGATGGACTTTTGAACCTGAGAGTAATCAACCGTTACGATATAGACGGCATTGATGAAGAAACTTACGAAATGGCCAAATTTTCTGTGTTTGCAGAACCTGCTATTGATAATGCTTATGATGAAGTATTACCAGATAGTGTTGTTTCTGCTAATTTTTTTGCTGTGGAACTTTTGCCTGGACAATATGATCAAAGAGCAGACTCAGCAGCAGTATGTATTAAACTAATGAAACCAGAAGTAACAGCTACAGTTAAGTTTGCAAGAGTAATTGTACTTGAAGGCGATTTATCAGGAGATGATATAGAAACTATTAAAGGATATTGTATCAATCCAGTAGATAGCCAGCTTGCAATTATTGAAAAACCAGAAACACTTGAAATGGAAATGCAAGTTCCAGCAGATGTTGAAATCATTGAAGGGTTTATTGACAAATCACCAGCAGAGCTAGAAGCGTTTAGAACGGCTATGGGATTTGCAATGAGCGAAGGGGATTTAATTCACATTCATGGATATTTCAAAAACGAAGAAAAGAGAAACCCAAGCATCACTGAATTAAAAGTAATAGACACATATTGGTCAGACCATTGTAGACACACAACATTTAATACTGAACTTACAGATATTTATTTTGAAGGTGGAGAGTATGGCGACATTGTCAAGGAAGCCTTCCAGGAATACATGGAAATGCGTAAATCAGTTTATGGAGATCGCAAAAAGGACATTTGCTTAATGGATATGGCATGTATTGGTGCAAAATATCTAAAAAAGGAAGGCAAAGCAGATGATCTTGATGAAAGTGAAGAAATCAACGCATGTTCAATTAAAGTCAAAGCTAAGATTGATGGCAAAGAAGAAGACTGGCTAGTTATGTTCAAGAATGAAACACATAACCACCCAACAGAAATTGAGCCATTTGGTGGCGCAGCAACTTGTCTTGGTGGAGCAATTCGTGACCCACTATCAGGCAGAGTTTATGTATACCAGGCAATGAGAGTTACTGGGGCAGCTGATCCAACTAAGCCTATAGAAGAAACATTAAAAGGTAAATTGCCACAGCGCAAAATTACTAAAGAGGCAGCAGCAGGATACAGTTCATATGGTAACCAAATCGGACTAGCAACAGGACAGGTTGACGAAGTTTATGACGAAGACTATGTTGCAAAGAGAATGGAAGTTGGAGCAGTAATTGGAGCAGCACCAGCATCACATGTAATTAGAACAGTTCCACAGCCAGGAGATGTTATCATTTTAGTTGGAGGTAGAACGGGTAGAGATGGTTGCGGTGGCGCAACAGGTTCATCAAAAGAACATGACCTTGATTCTATCCTAACTTGCGGAGCAGAAGTACAAAAAGGAAATCCTCCAGTTGAAAGAAATATACAAAGATTATTTAGACGCAAAGAAGTATCAACATTAATTAAGAGATGTAATGACTTCGGAGCTGGTGGTGTTTCAGTAGCCATTGGAGAACTTGCAGAAGGGTTAGACATTAACCTAGATCTAGTACCAAAGAAATACGAAGGACTTGATGGAACAGAGCTTGCGATTTCAGAATCACAAGAGAGAATGGCCGTAGTAGTAGCAAAAGAAAACGAAGAAGCATTTAAGAAATTCTCAAATGATGAAAACCTTGAAGCAACAACAGTTGCAACAGTTACAGGTGAAGGCAGAGTTAGAATGTTCTGGAGAGAAAAGAATATACTAGACTTGAGTCGAGCGTTCTTAGACACAAACGGAGCACCTCAAACAGCAACAGTAAAGGTTAAAGGTCAGGGTTCATTAGATAATCTAAAACCATTAGCAAACCTAGAAGACTATCTAGCAGATTTGAACTGCTGTAGCAAAAAAGGTTTAATCGAGAGATTTGACAGCACAATTGGAGCAAACACAGTATTAATGCCTTTAGGTGGTAAATACCAGTTAAGCCCAGCAGCAGGTATGGCAGCTAAATTACCAGTAACTAAAGGTGAAACAGAAACAGCAACATTAATGGCTTACGGATTTGATCCAAAACTAGCTAAAGCATCACCTTTCCATGGGGCTATGTATGCAGTAGTAGACTCTGTTACTAAGATTGTAGCAATGGGAGGAGACTTTAGAAAAGTTAGATTAACATTCCAGGAGTACTTTGAAAAATTAATAGGAGATGAAGCTTGGGGCAAACCGATGGCAGCATTACTTGGAGCACTTCGTGTTCAAAAGGAACTAGAAATACCAGCAATTGGTGGTAAAGATTCAATGTCAGGAACATTTATGGACATTAACGTACCTCCAGCATTAATTTCTTTTGCAGTAAACACATGCGATGCCAAAGATGTTATGAGTACAGAACTAAAGAAATCTGGAAGTAAACTTGTATATATTGAATCAAAATGGGATGAAAATAACATTATTGATTTTGCATCATACAAAGCAGCAATGGACAAGGTACACAGCTTAATCTTAGAAGGTAAAGTATTAGCAGCTAATACAATTGGACAAGGTGGAGTATTCATTTCACTTGTAAAAATGGCTGTTGGTAATAAGATTGGTGCAACAATTGACAACATCTCAGAGCAAAACCTAAAGGCAGCTAAATATGGAAGCCTATTACTAGAGATTCCAAAAAAAGAAGACATAGACGAGCTATTTGGTGATATTGAAGTTAAAGTTATTGGTGAAACAAATGACACATCAAGCATCAAAATTGATATTGACGGTAAAGTTCAAAAGTTTGGTTTAAGCGAAATTATCAAGAAGTGGTCAGCTCCTCTTGAAGGGGTATTCCCAACAACAGCAGGGGATAAGAGTACTGATGAGGTAGCTAAGGTAACATATACAGATAGAAATGAAGCGACACCAAAGGTTAAGGTTGATAAACCATACGTTGTAATTCCAGCATTCCCTGGTACAAACTGCGAAATGGATTCAGCTAGAGCATTTGAGAGAGCAGGAGCAGTTACAGATATTCATTTAATTAGAAATCTAACAACAGAAGCCCTAAACGAATCAATTGCTGAATTAGCAGCAAAAATCAAAAAAGCAAACATTGTAATGATTCCAGGTGGATTTAGTGGTGGAGATGAACCAGATGGTTCAGCAAAGTTCATTACAGCAGTATTTAGAAACCCACTAGTAAAAGAAGCAGTTACAGATCTTCTTGAAAACAGAGATGGTCTGATGATTGGTGTTTGTAACGGATTCCAGGCATTAATCAAGCTAGGGCTTGTACCTTATGGCAAGATTATTGATACTGATGAAAACTGCCCAACTCTAACATATAACAAAATTGGTAGACACGTTTCATGCCTAGTTAAAACTAGAATTGCATCAGTTAAGTCACCATGGTTATCTGAAGTTCAGGTTGATGACGTTCATACAATTCCAGTATCTCATGGAGAAGGTAACTTCATTTGCAACGATGATGTATTAAAAGAACTAATAGCAAATGGACAAATTGCAACACAGTACGTTGATTTTGATGGCAACCCATCTATGGATATTAAATACAACCCAAATAACTCAGTAATGGCAATAGAAGGTATTACTTCACCTGATGGTAGAGTATTTGGTAAAATGGGACATTCAGAACGTATTGGAGAAAATGTATACAAAAATGTAATCGGTGAAAAGGACATGAAAATCTTTGAAGCTGGTGTAAAATATTTTCAGAAATAGAGAGGACTAAATATGAAAGTTGGAATAGTAATGGGGAGCAAATCTGATCTCCCTGTAGTAGAAAAAGGCATTGAAATTCTAAAGGAATTTGGCGTTGATGTTACTGTTAGAATCCTTTCTGCACATAGAACACCAGTGCAGGCTGAAGCATTTAGTAAAAATGCAGAGGCAGATGGAATAGAAGTAATTATTGCAGCAGCAGGCAAGGCGGCTCACCTAGGAGGAGTTCTAGCAGCAGGGACACCTGTCCCAGTAATAGGAATCCCTATGAAGACAAGTGATTTAGGTGGGTTAGATTCTTTGTTAAGTACAGTCCAAATGCCAAAGGGAGTTCCAGTTGCAACAGTAGCAATTGGAGGTGCAGAGAATGCGGCGCTTTTAGCAATTCAAATGCTAAGTATTAAGTACCCAGAACTTCGAGAGAAGTTTAAAGCGTTCAAGAAACAGCAAGAAGAAGATATTTTAAAACTTGATGAAGAGTTAGAAATTTAATTTAGGAGGAATCATGGAAAATTTAACTTACAAAGATGCTGGAGTTGATACCAAAGAGGGAGAACGTGCAGTATCTCTAATGAAAAACCATGTTAAACGTACATTTAATGAAAATGTTTTGACTGGACTTGGAAGCTTTGGAAGTCTATTTAAACTTCCAATTGAAGGTATGGAAGAACCAGTGCTAGTTAGTGGAACTGATGGCGTTGGAACTAAACTAAAGATTGCGTTTATGATGGATAAACATGACACAGTAGGTATTGACTGTGTTGCAATGTGTGTTAATGACGTGCTTTGCCAGGGTGCAACACCTTTATTCTTCCTAGACTATATTGCTACAGGCAAGGTAACAGCAGAAAAAATCGAAGATATAGTTGCAGGAATTGCAGAAGGCTGTGTTCAAGGTAAAAGTGCTTTAATCGGTGGTGAAACTGCTGAAATGCCAGGGTTTTATGGCGAAGGCGAATATGATATGGCAGGATTTAGTGTAGGCGTTGTAGACAAAAAGAATATTATAACGGGCGCAGATATTGAAGAAGGAAATGTAATAATTGGTATTCCTTCAAGCGGAATTCATAGTAATGGATATTCACTAGTTAGAAAAGTTTTGTTTGAAAAGATGGGATACTCAGTAGACGATCATTTCGACCAGCTTGGAGAAACTCTAGGTGAAGCTCTATTAAGACCTACAAAGATATATGCAAATGCTTGTGAAGCTGTTTTAGGCAAACACAAAGTAAACGGAATTGTGCATATAACTGGCGGCGGTTTTTATGAAAACATTCCAAGAATTCTAAAAGATGGAATTGCAGCAGATGTTGAAATTGGAACATGGGAAGTTCCAAAAATCTTTACATTCATCAAAGAATGTGGAAACATTTTAGACAAAGATATGTACTCAACATTTAATATGGGAGTTGGAATGATGATGTTTGTTGATGCAAGCATCGCAGAAGAAGTAGTGAAAGATCTAAATGAAGCAGGGGAAAAAGCTACAATTATAGGTAAAACAGTGAAAAGTGAAAAGGAACAGGTGATTTTAAATGTCTAATAAAGTATTAAGAATGTCAGTATTAATTTCAGGAAACGGAAGCAACCTACAAGCAATAATCGATGCAATCGAAAGTGGTAAACTGAAGAACGCAAAGATTGTACAGGTTTTGTCAGATAACGCATCAGCATACGGGCTTGAAAGAGCTAGAAAATATGATATACCGACAAAGATAATAACTGCACATGACTATGCAGATGGCAGAGATAGAAACAGAGCATATGTTGAAGCTATTGAAATGGAACCAACAGATCTAATTGTATTAGCAGGATTCCTAAGCATTATTCCTAAACCTGCAGTTAAATTACACGAAGGCAGAATTATTAATATTCATCCATCATTACTACCTAAATATGGTGGCAAAGGATGTTACGGAATTAAAGTTCACGAACAGGTTTTGGAAGCAGGCGAAACAATGACAGGTGCTACAGTTCATTATGTAAGCACAGAAATTGATGCAGGAGAAATTATATTACAGAAAAAGGTAGAAGTTAGACCAGAAGACACTCCACAGATATTGCAGCAGAGAGTAATGGAAATAGAACATGAAATTTTACCAAAAGCAATAGAAATGATTCAAAAAGAAAGAGGGTTTATCTAAATGGGTGGAGTATTTGGAGTTGTATCTAAACAAGATTGTGTAATGGACATCTTTTTTGGAACTGATTATCATTCACATCTAGGAACCAAAAAAGGTGGAATGTGTATCCTTCAAAAGGACGGATTTAACAGATCTATTCATAACATTGAAAACAATCCGTTTAGAAGCAAATTTGAAAGCGAACTAGACCATATGAAAGGCAATGCGGGTATTGGAGCAATCAGTGATGGCGACCCGCAGCCTCTAACTGTTAGAAGTAAACATGGTGATTTTGCAATTACAACAGTAGGGAGAATTAATAACAAAGAAGCCATTGTAGAAGGCCTAATTGCAAGTGGGTTTACTCAGTTTATGTCAATGAGCGGTGGCGGAATTAATAATACTGAGTTAATAGCAGCAATTGTTTCAAGTGGAAATACTATCGAAGACGGTATAGTGAGAGCCCAAGAAGCAGTTGAAGGTTCAGTGACAATGCTGATTTTAAATGAGCATGGAATGTATGCGGCGAGAGATAAATATGGTAGAACTCCTTTGATTATAGGCAAGAACCATGACAATGCTCATTGTGCAGCCTCAGAATCATTTGCATTTATTAACATTGGTTATGAATACAAAAGAGAACTAGGCGCAGGTGAAATAGCATTTATTACAGCCGAAGAAGAAAAAACAATAAGACAGCCAAACGAAAAGATGAGAGTATGCACATTCTTATGGTCGTATTTTGGGTATACAACATCAATATACGAAGGCAAGAATGTTGAACTAATGAGAAACCGTAATGGTGGATTGATGGCAATTAATGATGGCAAAATGGACGTAGACTATGTAGCAGGAGTTCCAGACAGTGGGACTGCCCATGCACTTGGTTATGCAAATGAATCTCATGTTCCTTATGCTAGACCATTAATTAAGTACACACCGACATGGCCGAGAAGCTTTATGCCACAAAATCAAAGGGCTAGAAATTTAATCGCCAAAATGAAACTTGTTCCAGTTTTCAAAATAATTAAGGACAAAAAGTTTGTGTTAGTAGATGACTCTATCGTTAGAGGAACTCAACTTTCAGAAACAGTTTCATATTTGATTGATAACGGAGCAAAAGAAATTCATGTAAGATCAGCATGCCCACCAATTATGTTTGGGTGCAAATATCTGAACTTTTCAAGGTCAATTAACGAAATGGAACTAATAACAAGGAGAACCATAAAGAAGCTTGAAAAAATCGGAGATGATGAAGAAATATCTAGAGAAACCTTAGACACATATGCGGATGCTAATAGCAAAGAATATGAAAACATGGTGGAAGACATTAGACAGACATTACAATTTGACAGTTTGCGATTCCAAGATCTAGAGAGCCTAATTAAGGCAACTCAGGTAGATGGATGTAAACTTTGTACATACTGTTGGAATGGAGAGGAGTAAAAATGAGAGCGTTAATTAGCGTATCAGATAAAACTGGAGTTGTTGAATTCGCAAGAGAACTTGAGAAACTAGGAGTAGAAATAATTTCTACAGGTGGGACACATCAAAAATTAGTAGATGAAGGTATCAATGTAATTGGGATTTCAGATGTAACAGGATTCCCAGAATGTTTAGATGGCAGAGTAAAAACTCTACATCCAGCAGTTCATGGTGGACTTTTGGCGAGACGTGATGTAAAAGAACATATGGATCAAATCCAAGAACTTGGAATTGAAACAATTGATATTGTTGCAATTAATTTATATCCATTCAAAGAAACAATTATGAAGCCAGATGTAACACTTGCAGATGCAATTGAAAACATTGATATCGGTGGACCTACAATGCTTAGATCAGCAGCAAAGAATCACAAAGATGTAGCTGTTATTTGCGATCCAAGCGATTACGGCAAAGTAATTGAAGCCATTAAAGAAGATAGACTAGACTATGACTTAAAGTACAGACTAGCACTTAAAGTTTTTCAGCAGACAGCAGCATATGATGCAATGATTTCTGATTATCTACGCAAAGAAATTGGAGAGGAACTTCCTCAGAACTTAACCCTAACTTTTGAAAAAGTTCAGGACTTGAGATACGGAGAAAATTCACATCAAAAAGGAATGTACTATAAGGAAATCAAGCCATTTGATGGAGCATTAGTTAAAGCGAAACAGCTTCAAGGCAAAGAACTTTCATACAACAACATTAATGATACAGAAGGCGCATTAGGTTGTCTAAAAGAGTTCACTGAACCAGCAGTAGTTGCAGTTAAACATGCAAATCCATGTGGTGTTGCTGTAGGCGAAACATTAGTAGAAGCATACAAAAAGGCACACGATTGCGACCCAACATCAATTTTTGGAGGAATTATTGCTTGTAACAGAGAAGTTGATCTTGATACAGCAAATGAAATTAGCAAGATTTTTGTTGAAATTATTATAGCACCAGCATTTACAGCTGAAGCTATGGAAGTTCTAGTAAAGAAACAAAACCTAAGATTATTAGAATTACCAGAAATTCTAGCAAAAGCTCCAAAAGGAACAATAGACATCAAAAAAGTTAGTGGAGGACTTTTGGTACAAGACTCAGATGATATTTTAGTAGATGAACTAAAAGTAGTAACCAAAAAAGAGCCAACACAGCAAGAACTAAAAGACATGGAAATGGCAATGAAAGTTGTTAAACACACTAGAAGTAACGGTATAGTATTTGTTAAAGATGGTATGACAATTGGAATTGGACCTGGACAGACTAACAGAATTTGGGCAGTTCAAAATGCAATTAAACAATCAAACTTCGATATGAAGGGTTGCGTAATGGCATCAGATGCTTTCTTCCCATTTGACGATTGTGTAACAGCAGCGGCAGAAGCAGGTGCAACAGCAATTATTCAGCCAGGTGGATCAATTAGAGACCAAGACAGCATAGATAAAGCAGATGAACTTGAAGTTGCCATGGTATTTAGTGGATATAGACACTTCAAACACTAGTTATTGAAATATATTAGTAAAAGGAGCAAAAAATGAAAGTATTAGTTGTTGGCAGCGGTGGTAGAGAACATGCCATTTGCTGGAAACTAGCTCAAAGTTCAAAGGTAGATGAACTGTTTTGTGCACCAGGAAATGCTGGCATAGGTCATGTGGCTAGATGTATTAATATTAAAGCAGAAGATATAGCCGGGATTTGTGAATTTGCAAAAACCGAAAAAATCGACCTTGCTGTAATAGGGCCAGAAGTGCCCCTAGCAATGGGCATTGTTGACGAACTAGCAAAGGAAGGAATTAAGTGTTTTGGGCCAGACAAAAACTGCTCACAGCTTGAAGCTAGCAAAGCATTTACAAAGAGTTTCCTAGCTAGACATAACATACCTACAGCAGCATACAAAGAGTACACAGACAAAGAAGCATTAATAAACGATATTGGTATTTACGGATATCCAATGGTTCTTAAAGCTGATGGACTAGCGGCAGGCAAGGGTGTTGTTTTAGCAGAAACAGCAGAGGAAGCACAAGACGCAATCGAAGAAATGATGGGCTCAAGAGTGTTTGGAGATGCAGGAGATAAAGTTGTAGTGGAAGAATGCCTAGTAGGCATTGAAGCTTCAATGTTATGTTTCGTAGACGAAAACACAATAGTTCCAATGGAATCAGCACAGGATTACAAGAGGATTTATGACGGAGACAAAGGGCCGAATACAGGAGGAATGGGAACATACTCACCTTCATTAGTATTTGACAAAGAACTTGAAAAAAGAGTTATGGACGAAATTTTAATTCCAACTCTAGAAGGCTTCAAAGCAGACGGTCTTAAATTCAAAGGCGTGTTATTTGTTGGTCTAATGATTACCAAAGATGGTCCAAAGGTTATTGAATTTAATAATCGATTTGGAGATCCAGAAACTCAGTCCGTACTAGCAAGGTTAGAAACAGATTTGTTTGATATCTTTGATGCAGTATGTGATAATAGGTTAGCTGAAATAAATATGAAATGGAGTGACAAACGTGCAGTATGCGTTGTACTAGCATCAGGAGGTTACCCTATGGACTATGAAAAAGGCAAACTAATTAGTGGACTTGATGATGTGGATGAGGATATACTTGTATTCCATGCAGGCACAAGCGCAGGACCTTGCGTTGTTTGTACAAATGATGATACATGCGATGTTAAGGCAGGAAACTACTGTAATAATCAAGATGTATTTACTGCAGGAGGTAGAGTTCTTGGAGTTACAGCACTTGGAGCAACACACGATGAAGCTAGGCAAAAAGCCTTTGCAAATGTAAAAAAGATTACATTTGAAGGAGCTCAATACAGAAATGATATTGGACTAATTATAAATAAATAGGACTCACTAATAAGGAGAATGGAATGAAAAAGACGCTAATAAGCCTACTACTAGCAGGAACCTTAGTAGTGGGACTAGTACCAACTACAGCCTTAGCCCAAAACATTCAAGGCGAGCAAAGCAGACAGGTAGTAACAAAAGAAGCAGACTCACAGGGAGAAACAATTAAAATTTTCTCCTTTGAGCCATTAGATAAAAAGATAGCAACTCAAAAGGTTATAGTAGGTACAACCTTAGAGAAGCTAAAACTACCAGAAACTTTAATCGTAAATGTTGAAGAGATTTATGGCCAAGAAGTTATTGAGATAACTAATGTTAAATGGAAAGAAAAAACAGGAACAAATAAATTTGATTCAAAGGACACAGGCAAATATATCTTTACACCTGTATTGGAGGCTAATTATACTGTAGCACCAGAAGTGAAAATTCCAGAAATTATAGTTTATGTGTCGAGAGCATATCAAAATCCAAGTAAATATTATCAAATTCAAGACGATATTAAGCTAAGAGAAAGTGGTGGATATAAGCTAAACATTGGCTATATGGGACAAAAGGTATATTATGTAAATAAATATTTTGGCATTGGCAACAAATATTGGCCAAGATATACAACCTTAACTAAGAGTAAAGTTAAAGATTTCCAAAAGAAAAAAGGTCTAAAAGCTACTGGTGTGGTAGATGAAAAAACATGGCTAAAGATGGGATATAGCAAATCAAACTGGGTGAAACTAGGTGGATATGCCTCAAAAGTTATGATTAATGGTGCAAGCACCAAAGAAGACTGTATAGAAGCGATGATATCAAGAGCAAAGGACTACATAGGAGATAACTATGTGGTTGGATCCTCAGCAGCACCGGGCAAAGGCGTTGACTGTAGTGGACTAGTTATGCAAGCCCTGTTTGCAGCGGGAATTGATCCTTATCCAATTACACCGGTTAGACATGCAAAGCCGGGGTATGAATATGAGTCAAGAAATATGTGGGAATCAAAGAAATTAAAGACTGTTTCATATAGTGATAGGAAACGAGGCGACTTGATATTCTATCACAACGGATACGGCACAGTGATTCATGTTGCGATTTATCTTGGTAAAAATAAAGTAATAGATTCATGGCCAAACTCCGTTGCTATTAGAACACTTACAGATGGTTCAAGATCCCACATTAAGGGTGTAAAAAGAGTGTTTATATAAAGTATGAATTTTTATCGTTAAAATTATGATATTTGTACAAAAAAGTACTTGATGTTTTGTGCAATAAATGATAGAATCAAATGGAAATAAGGGGAGCAGAGAAATAGCAGTAGCATTTAATCCTCTTATTAATGAAATTGGAACAAGTCAAATAACTATATTTCTTAATAGGAGGCGGTAGCGCAAGCTGCCGTCTCTTATACTTTTTTGGATTTGTTTGGCGATATTGTGGACAGGGCATGTTATGTGTGCTATGATATGGATATTAATTAAATATTTCGGGCAAAACTATCGAAAGGTAGTGGCGCAAAACTATAGGGTCTAAGCACTTGTGTGTATGACAGCCAGCTGCATTTGAGTAACTGCTGTTTGATGCAGTTTTTTTTGTGCAAATTTATCCGAAAATATAGTTGTTGTAAATAAGAGTGTTGTTGTTGATAAAGTATGAAAATTAAGGAATATTTAATTTACTTGGTAGTAGCTATTAATTATAGCTATTGGTTTTTGTATATCGTTTATGGAATAATTCGTAAGCATATACAGGTAAAAAAAGGAGGAAAAAAATGAGTAGGAAAAAAGTTTTGGCATTTATTTTGTCAATATGTGTGGCACTGAGTATGATGCCATCATTGGCATTTGCTGAAGAAGTAAGTGGGGGATCACCTAAAACGATTTATGTTGATAGCAACGCAACTGGAGAAAAGCCAGATGGCAAAGAGAGCAATCCATACAAGACATTAGAAGCGGCAATGGGTGTGGCTAAAGATAGTGATACGATTAAATTGCTTAGCGATATTGCAGAAAGTGTTACACTTGGAAGCACAGCAGGGGTTACTTTAGACCTAAATGACAAAAAACTAACAGGTGGTAATGATCAT
>JAVWMQ010000038.1:0-17796 GCA_036637375.1 Anaerovoracaceae bacterium | reverse complement strand
ATATTATATAAATAATCTTTAGCTTAATTATACCACTAAATTAAACAAAAAAAGACTTATTTCCCTTAACATAAAATAAGTCATTATGGTGCGGCTGACTGGACTCGAACCAGCACGGTTGCCCACACGCCCCTCAAGCGTGCGCGTCTACCTATTCCGCCACAGCCGCATATCAGGCGACTATCTGTCGCCTATTTATTTTATTTGTTGTCTTCCTCAACTATAGTTTTTTCTAATCTACTATACCAGTTATTAATACCATTGTAAATATTATTAAATGTAGGATCTATCTCACCTTCTAATGTAGGTGCTTTTATAAATCCAATTGTTCTATAACAAACACAATAATATGGTAAATCATTATCCAATATTTCTTTGATCCTATTTACAGTTTCAATATTGTTTTCGGGTGTATCACCTGATTTAAGTTTTGTCAAGTTTTCTGAAAGCTCAGCATTAACATATCCAGTATAATTATTTATAGCTTCTTTATCCAAGAGACTTCTTAAGTCAAACCCTTCATCAAATTCCATTCCACCAACAAATATATCATACTTACCACCTTTTAAGCTTGATAAATATGCTTTTTCTGGAACTGCAATAACATTAACTTGCATATCTAAGTCTTCCAAGTTAGCCTTAATATCTTCTGCAACTTTAACTCTAACAGGTCTATCAGAATTAACTAATATATTTATCACAACATTATTTTTGTCAAGATTTTCTATTACCCCATTTTGGTCAATATCTTCATATCCTGCTTTTTTTAGAACTTTAGCAGCTTTTTCTAGACTAAATTTATATGTCTGTGACCTTTTTTTGCTTCCTAAATATGATGGCGGATATAAACTATCGCTTATAGCTCCGCTATTTAGATAACTTTCTTCAATAATACTTTTACTGTCAGTCGCATATGCAATAGCCGTTCTAAGGCTCTTCTTTTGCATTTCTTCCTTTTTAAAATTAAAACCTATGAAGTCCATTTCATTGCTGATAAAATCTTTAATTTTAACTCCTTTTTTTTCT
Source organism: Anaerovoracaceae bacterium (assembly GCA_036637375.1). GTDB lineage: Bacteria > Bacillota > Clostridia > Peptostreptococcales > Anaerovoracaceae > JAVWMQ01. The sequence goes on along the minus strand of JAVWMQ010000038.1, from coordinate 16,770 downwards.
ATCTTAGTTTCTCTGCCTAAAGAAGAATCAATCAAAGCTGAAATATTACTTGACTCAACAAGTTTTACTAAGTGTTTATCACTTGAAACAACATTCACATTTATAGAACTTCTCGCCTTTTCATTTCTATAGTTTTCATTTGGTACAAGCTTTAACGATTTTGCATAGCTATAACTTTTATATTTATACAATCCTGTTCCAACAGGTTTAAACCCTTCACGTTGTGAAGATACACTATATGCTCCATTAAACTTATGTGCAGGCAAAATTGGGAAGGACAGTAGGTCCAATGACATATCATTCTTATCTTTGAAGTCTATTCTAACCCCATAAGTGCCTCTCTTTTTTACCGAATAAATTTTATTCACTTTTTCATAATAAGGGCCTGCAACCCCAATAGCTTTAATCGCATTGATTGTAAAAACAACATCGTTTGAAGTAAAATCTTCACCATCATGCCACTTTATCCTCTTTGTTAGATCCACATTAATTGCACCTGTACTTCTGTCAAACGCATAATTTCTAGCCAAGCTTTTAACTGGCGTATAATCTTTATCAAAAGTAAAAAGACCCTCGTATATTAGCTTTGATAGATAGTATACGTCCTTGTCTAGCGATACTAAGGGATTAAGAGTTTTAATTGGATTCATAGATAATTCAATTTTATTTTGTTCTTTAATCTCAACTTTTTTGTCATTAATACTAACTTTTTTATCTCCACAGCTAGTAAATAAAACTGCAAAAACCATTATAAATATTACTAATAATTTTTTCTTACTATTTCTCATACTTACTTAATACTTCATCAATTTTAAGATAAAGTTCCTCCTTTGTACTTGAATTATATATTACCTCATCTGCCAGTTTTGTTTTTTCTTCTTCTGGCATCTGATTGTTAATTCTAGCCTTCACTTCTTTAGCTGCAATTCCATCTCTCTTAACGACTCTATTAATTCTCTCAATTTCATCAATAGTTATAACCCATGTAAAATCCACATACTTATTCAGGCTTCCTTCAAAAAGTAATGGAGCATCCAGAAATATTAATTTATCTTCGTTTTTTTCAAATTCATCAAGAATTTTATCTAATATTTCCTTTTGCATCACTTCATCAAGTGCTTGTTTATTTGACTTTTCCTCAAATACAATTTTTGCCAAATACTTACGCCTTAACTCACCTTCATCATCTAAAATCGATTCACCAAAAACTTCTACAAGTTTCTTTAACGCAGGTTTTCCTGGCATTACAATTTCTCTAGCAATTTTATCAGCGTCAATCACCTTATAGCCTTTTGCTATTAAATAATCACTTACCGTACTTTTGCCACTGCCAATACCGCCTGTAATTCCTATTCTCATATCATACCTACTTTAGTAAATACCAGTTAGCACCTTCATTTAATGACACATCAATACTAACTTTTAGTTTCATTGCATTTTCCATAGATTCTCTCAATATATCTTTGATTATTTCAATTTCATCTTGAGCTGCCTCAATAACAAGTTCGTCGTGTACTTGTAACACCAGTTTTGATTTATATGGTTTAAGATTTTCATATACTTTAATCATTGCAAGTTTAATTATATCTGCAGCGCTTCCTTGTATAGGTGTATTCATAGCCAACCTTTCGCCAGCTTGTTTAACCATATAGTTTGACGCACTTATCTCTTTTATATATCTTTTGCGTCCAACAATTGTAGTTACATAACCATTTTTTTTGCAAAATTCGACTTGCCAATCCATAAATGACTTTACTGCCTGATGTTGCTCAAAATAGTCTTTGATATAGTTATCAGCTTCTTTACGTGAAATTGAAAGTTCCTCCGAAAGTCCAAATGCACTCATACCATATATTACACCAAAATTAACAGCCTTAGCCCTGCTTCTTTGTAAATCTGTTATTTCATTCTCAGGAACTTTCAGAACTCTTGCTGCTGTTGCTCTATGAATATCAAGACCTTCGTTAAATGCACTTATTAGCAATTCATCTCCACTCATATGTGCAAGTACCCTAAGTTCAATCTGAGAATAGTCTGCTCCAATTAAGGTACAATTCGCAGAAGGTACAAACGCTTTTCTAATCATTCTCCCTAGTTCGTTTCTAATAGGAATATTTTGCAAGTTAGGTTCTGAACTACTAATTCTCCCTGTTGTCGTTACTGTCTGATTAAATTTAGCATGAATCCTTTCGTCCTCGGAAATTAATGGAATAAGTCCATCAATGTATGTTCCCATTAGTTTTGTAACCGTTCTATATTCCAGTATCAATGGTATAATTTCATGTTTATCTTTAATTTTTTCAAGGACACTTGCATCAGTAGAATATCCTCTTTTTGTTTTCTTGGCTCCTTCTAGTTCTAACTTCTCAAACAAAATAATTCCAAGTTGTGCCGGACTTTTGATATTAAACTCCTCACCTGCTAAGCTATATATTTTTTCTGTCAAATCATCTATAAGCTTTTGAATCTCAATGCCTTGTGATTCTAGCACGTCTTTGGACACACCAAAACCAACATACTCAAGATATGCCATTACTTCTACCAAAGGTAACTCCACCTCATTAAGTACACGATTTAGATTCTCACGATTTATTTGTTCTTCTTGAGCTATCCTAATTTCATCAATTAAGTAAAATAATATGCCACTAACTTTGCAGTTCTCACTAGAAGTATCTTTGAATAATACAAGTTGCTCTTCCTCTTTACTTGTACCAACACTTAATTCAATAGAACAATCGAAATAATCTTCAAACAAAAGATTTAATTCATAAGAACTGCGGCTTGAGTCAATTACATATTCAGCAATCGCAGTATCGTATGCAGTTTCAAATTCTTCAACATTCCTACTCATTAACATAAAGTAGTCATTTTTAAGATCATGCCCATAATATTTTGGTTTTCGTTTCTTTAAAATTTCAACTAGTTTTGCTAAAAGGTCTTTTCGCTCACCGTTTACGTAATATATTTTTTTGTCAATACAAACCGCTATACCCTCTAAGTATGATTCTTCTCTATGGTTACCATCCCCAAAAATCTTAACCCCAACTTCTTTGCTATCATTAATAATATTGCCAAGATTATCAATATCACTTATAGAGTCAATAATGCTATGGCTATATGGTTTGATTTCGATTTTTTTTGTATTTTTCGTATTAATTCTCTTCAAAAATGTATTAAATTCTAGTTTCTTATAAATTTCCACAAGTTTATCTATATTAGGTTCCTGAAACTTATATTCCTCAAAATTTAGTTCAAATGGCACAAACCTGTTAATTGTAGCAAGCCTTTTGCTCATTAATGCAAGCTGCACATTTTCTTCTATTTTTTTCTTTAGGCCTGCTGGCTTTAATTCTTCTACATTTTCTAGTATATTTTCGATTGTTTTGTATTTTGTTATAAGCTTTCCTGCTGTAACCTTGCCAACTCCAGGAACTCCTGGAATATTATCAGAGGAATCCCCCATTAAACCTTTGTAATCTATAAACTCAATTGGTTCAAATCCATATTGTTCTACAAAAAAGTCATGATCATAAATTTCAAACTCCGATATTCCTTTTTTTGTAATTAATATCTTTGTTAAACTGCTTGCAAGCTGCAGGGCATCCTTATCCCCAGTTATTATCAATGGCTCTATACCTTGTTCTTCCGCCTCTTTTGAAATTGTTCCAATTAGATCATCTGCTTCAAATCCTTCCATTTCTAGAATTTTTATATTTGAAGCTTTCAGTATGTCCTTTAACAATGGTAATTGCATAACAAGTTCAGGCGGCATCTTTTTTCTGCCCGCCTTGTATTCGCTGTACTCTTTGTGCCTAAAGGTTGGTGCCTTTAAGTCAAAAGTAACAACAATGTATTCTGATTCGTAATCTTTAATTATCTTGTTGAGCATATTGATGAAACCATAAATACCTTGAGTATAAATTCCATCCTTCGTTATCATGGGTCTTTGCATAGCATAATATGCTCTATTTATTAAGCTATTCCCATCTATTATTATTATTCTATTTTCCATAACTTATATTTTAACAGAAAACATTAAATGTCGCCACTTAATTTTTACAATCTCGCTTTTTCCAATCAAAAACAAAGCTTCAAAAAAGCCTTGTTTTTATTAGTATTAAATTTATTACTTGCTTATAAATTCCATTTTCCAGCTATATGTGTCCTTTTCTATATCCTTTTCATATCTAAAATACGCACTAAACTTATTTCCTTTTTTGCTTTTCAATCCATGGAAGCCAACTTTTCCATTTTGTAATAGCAGCTTTACCATTTCCTTTGAAACTTTTTTACCAAAGGACTCTATGTAACTATCATTTTTCCAAATTGTATAATTACATCCATTTCTCCAGTTACTACAGCCAAAAGCTTTCTCATTCTCCAACACAGGATTACCACATTCAGGGCAAATCCCTACAATAACACTTTCATCATCTACTTTTACTTTTGACGCAAAGGTTTTATCTTCTTTTATCTTTTCAACGGAGTTTTTTGTAAAGTCAATAATTGTGTCCAAGAAGTCCTTTTGATCAAACTTCTTTCTTTCTATATCTGATAAAGTCTTTTCCAGTTTGCCTGTATATTCTAAATCAAAAAGTTCTGTTACAGGGAAAGTTTCAACCATCATTTTGCCAAGATCTGTTGTTGTAAGAGTTTTTTTCTTTTGTTCTATATATCCAACGTCCTTTAACTTTTTAATTGTTTCCGCTCTTGTTGCTGGAGTTCCAATACTAAATCCGCTTAAAATTGCCATCATCATTTCATCAGATTCTTCATCTTCAAAGCTTTTCCCACAAGTTTCCATAACCTTTAGCAAAGTTTTTTCCGTATGGTATTTCGGCGGTTTTCGCACTACTTCTACAACTTTTGCTTCTATAACATCTAAAATTTCGTCCTTATTTACCATTGGTATTTCTGTATCTTTTGATGTAATATTTTCTGCAAGCCTAAACCCTTCTTGAATCTGAACTTTGCCTCTCGCTATAATTACACCGCTAATATCGCTATCAACAACTTTAAAGGTTAACTTAGTTTCCTCGCTAATTGCAACAGGCATAAATTGTGCTACAAAACGATTTCTTACAGCTTCATAGACTATTTTTTCGTCACCCGAAAGGTTTTTGGGAAGTACATAGGTAGGTGTTATTGCTGAGTGACTTTCTACCTTTTTGCTATCAAAAATCCTCTTATTTACAGTGAATTTAATATCATTTTCATATGGTAATCCAACTTTTACACTTTCAAGAACTTTTTTTACTTTATCAACTAAACTTTCATCTAGTACATTACTTGCAGTCCTTGGATATGTAATAAGTTTTTTTTCATAAAGCTGCTGCGCAACTTTTAAAACCTTATCCGAAGTAAAACCTTTATACTTGCTTGTTATGAAGCCTTGTAGGTTTGATAGGTTAAACAGTAATGGCGCTTTTTCCTTTTTCTGTTCAACTTCTTTTTCAATTACCTTTAGTGTATTGCCTTCAACCTCTACTTTAATTTTTTCTAAAGCGTCTTTGTCTTCAAATTTTTCACTTTCCTCTTCATAGTAAAGTCCTTCAATTACATTATCATCTTTTTTGATGTTCACTTGCATTTTGTAATACTTTGAAGACTCAAAATTTATAATTTCTTGATCTCGATCATAAATAATTTTTAATGTAGGTAGTAATACTCTGCCAATATTTAGAAGCTTATTGTCTCCAGTGTTTTTATATTTAACAGTTGCTACCGAAGTAAGATTGATACCAATTAACCAATCTGCAATTTGACGTCCAAATCCAGCATCTCTCATTGGTTTCATATCTTCATTACTAATTACAGAGTTAATACCTTTTAGAACTTCCTCTTTAGTCCATTCGTTTAATAATAGACGATAAACTGGCTTTTCAGTTTCAATATACATTATTATTTCATCCGCAATTACTTGACCTTCTCTATCCCAGTCAGTAGCAGATATTACAGCGTCCACATCAGATCTTTCAACCAATGTCTTTATAATATTTATCTGTCTTTTAGCCCCTGCGTCTTCCTTATTCCTATTACCATTTTCACTTTTAACTTTGTAATTGTAGCTTTTAGGTATAAAAGGAAAATTCTCAAGTTGCCACTTTCCCATTTTGGGATCATAATCTACGGCATCAAAAAGTTGAAGCAGATGACCAAATACCCATGTAATTATTAGGTCATCTCCCTCATAAAATCCATCTTTTCTAGCTTTTATCGAGTAAGCATCGGCTATGTTTTTTGCAACTGAAGGTTTTTCAGCAATTACTACTTTTTTCAATATATCTCTCTATTTCATTATTTTTTTAATTAACTTCATTTTTGCCTCGCCATATGGTGGATATCTTAATGGCAAATCCAAATAATTTTTTGCAATTTCCACACCTTTTTTTCTTGTAAATGTGTCATAAGAATACTTACCATGATAGCAACCCATTCCGCTACTTCCAACACCACCAAAAGGTATATTCTTGTTAGCAACATGCATAATTACATCATTAACACAACCACCACCAAATGAAATTGAGTTAATTACCTTGTCTACAACATCTTTTTTCCTTGTAAACAAATAAACTGCAAGTGGTCTTGGTCTACGTTTTATTTCATCAATTATTCCCGCCAAACTATCCATTTCAATTATTGGTAAAATCGGCCCAAATATTTCTTCTTGCATAATTGGATCATCAAAACTAGCATTGGTAAAAATCGTTGGTTCAATACATCTAGTTACAACATCATAAGCCCCACCAATTTTATTGTCTTCCTCATTTATAAAAGAAAGCAACTTATTAAATCTGTTATCACTTATTATATGAACAAATTCGTCATTTTGAATCATTTCCCCATATAAAGCTCTAATTCTCTCTGTTAGCAATGTAATAAACTCTTCTTTGACATCTCTATGTACCAAAACGTAGTCAGGAGCAACACAAGTTTGCCCTGCATTTAAGAATTTGCCCCAGGCTATACGATTAGCTGCAATTTTTAGATTTGCCGTTCTATCAATTATACACGGGCTCTTACCACCTAGTTCTAATACCGTTGGTGTTAGATGCTTACTTGCAGCAGCCATTACTACTTTGCCTGCATTTTCACTTCCTGTAAAAAATATCAGATCATATTTTTCTTCTAAAATAGCTTCATTTGATACTGACTTTGGAATACAGTAGATATACTCGCTGTTAAATGCATCTTTAATAATTTTACATATAACATCATTTACATTACTACTTGTTCTTGATGGTTTGATAAATGCACAGTTTCCACCTGCAATTGCGCCAACAAGAGGTGTCATTGCCAGCTGGAACGGATAATTCCAAGGCGCAAGAATTAATACACAACCATAAGGCTCATTGTATACAAAACTTGAAGAAGGAAAATGTACAAGTGGTGTTATTTTTTTTTCTTTTCTTGCCCACTTGTTAAGATTTTTTTTTGCAGTTCTAATCTCTTCCATAACAATTTGAATTTCTGTCAAATAAGATTCTTCACTACCCTTATTTAAGTCCATTTTTAATGCTTCATAAATTTCATTGGCATTATTTTTTATACTTAAATAAAGACTATCCAACATTCTCTTTCTAAATTCTACATCCTTGGTTACATTGCTATTAAAATAGCTTCTTTGTTGTGATAATATCTCCTTCATTGCAATGCTCCTTTCACGATTAAATTATTGCCAAAAACTCTTTAACTAATTCAACTACCTCTCTATATTCATCTTCAATGTTTTCATATCCTTTTGATCTCAAGGTTTCAACTAATACAGATAGTGATTCATATACTGGAGTAATACCTAGATTCCCCGAAACCCCTTTTAGTGTATGCGCTGCCTCAAAAGCAGTCTTATAATCTTTTTTTGCAATTGCATCCTCAAGTAATTTAAAGTTTTCATCTTCAGTAAATAGTTCAATACACTTTACAAAAAGTTCCTCATCAGCCATAAACCTTTCTAAAGCACCATCAACGTCTGCTCCATACTCACGTAGTCTTTGAATCATACACATTCTACCTCCCCTTTATTAGCATCGCAAAACATTTATTTTTTTATAGTTTCATAAATATTATTCCAAGCATTCATATCCCGCTGAACAAAGCAATTTCTTTGACTCTTCCATGTCCAATTTTAGTCTAATACATAAGTTTATAATTGCGTCTCTTTCCATTTCAAATGCAGTGTCTGTACACAAGCTTATAAAGTCATCCTTAGTCATACCTATTTCAGTAAATGTAAGTTCACCATTTGCAACTTTTCTATCATAAATTCGAAAAAACTGTATTCTAAATGGAACATCAACATCAACATTTACTTTTTCTTTTGATACTATACTGTTTAAATAATCTTTCATAATCATTCCTCTTTTTCCCTTGAAATATTTAACTTGATTATATCACAAAAATCTACTAATCACCTAATAAAATACTTAATGATGTATCTTCTGAAAGAGTGTGTGCGTTGTATAAAAACAAGATATCTGTAAACTCTTCATGTTCAATTATTCGGTGAATGTCCCTAAAGTAATACCTAGGATCTATTACTGTAATTTCATGATAATTTGTAGCCAAAAATGGCAAAAAACAATTAGCATAGGAATCCTTTAACACAAGGAGTTTCTTCTTGGTTTTGACAGCTGTGCTTATTTTTAGTTTACTATGATTTCCTCCCAAAAACACTGTGTATGCATCCGCTTTTTCAAGTTCCTTTGCTTTATAAAACGAACCACTTTTTTCTCGTTCCTCTGCATACGCAACTACAGATTTTGGAATCACTTTTTTGGGAAAATATACATAGATATCATCCTTTTGGGCTGTATAATATCCACTCTTTGATTTAAGCGCTCCTTCAAAATCATTTTTTACAATTCTAGGATCAAATCCATTCTCAATAGGGTTTATACCTAAAGTCTTTGCAGCTTCCTTATATCCATAATATGCACCTTTCGTTGTCCAGTGATGATCACTATGATAATATAAGTCCTCATCTTTATGATCATTTAAAACCTTTCTAATATCAATAGGTTTTATGCCCACTTTCTTCATATCATTATACATATTATCTATATACAGGTTTTCATCATAGGTAATGGCATTTAAAGGAAGTTTATCTTTATTAATGTTAGACGACGTTGGGGCTATTAAAAAATGCATATCAATGTTTTTATGTTTCTTTTTTAACACTCTTAAAGAGTTAATTGTTTTTGTCCTAACATCTATATTGGGCTTATTAAATTGCTGCATTAAGTATCCATTTTTACCTAAATATACACCATTTGATATATTTTTGCCTAATACTAAATCGGTTGTAATTTTTAGGTTTATCCAAGCAGTTCTAAAGAAAAACTGATCATTCATATATTTTTCAAAAGATTTTTCAAATCTTCCACTAGAAACATCACCAATGGTTGCCTTTGGCATTTGCGTAAGCATTCTGTTTTCTTTTGAACTAAATTCTCTATCCTCAATCAATATATTAAAACCTATCATTATGCAAAGCATAATGATAAAGCATTTCCCCATTAATTTGTAATATCCATTATCTTTTTTGTTCATAAATATTACCCCTAAAATCTAAAGTACAAAAACGGATTGTATGTATCATACACTAGAGATGCGATACATAACATAAATATTACCATCAAAATTAATATTGCCACCAAAGGTCTTGAACTCTTCAGTCTTTCAAATAGAATATTTACATTTGGGCGTGCAATTAAAATCCCCAAAACTATAATTATTATACTAGTTTTTAGGTAATACAAAGATATAGAATTAATTAATCCATTTTTGAAGCTAAACATTAAATTTAAATAATTCATTGCCGCATATAAATCTGGTTGACTAAAGAATACCCATCCAACTGCAACAACTATTAAAGTATATAGACTTTGCACAATAGTTGGGACTTTAGCCAATATTTTTGCTACAAAGTATTTTTCTAGTAATAAAAATCCACCATAATATAATCCCCAAACAATGAAGTTCCAACTTGCACCATGCCAAAATCCTGTCAAAAACCAAACAGTCAAAATATTTCTAATATGCATTGATTTTGAAACCCTATTACCTCCAAGCGGAATGTACACGTATTCCTTGAACCAGGTGCTCAATGATATGTGCCATCTTCTCCAAAATTCTGTTACGCTCTTTGAAATATACGGATAATTAAAGTTCTTCATAAATTCAAACCCAAACATCCTACCAAGACCAATTGCCATATCAGAATATCCACTAAAATCAAAATAAATCTGTAGTGTATAAGCAATTATACCAATCCATGCTGTAATAATGGTACTTTCATCATTTGACAATGCAGATATATTTGTATATATAAGCCCTAAAGTATTAGCTAGCAAAACCTTTTTAGCTAATCCTTTTATAAAAATTTCGCATCCACTTCCAAACTCAACTAGAGTGACGTGTCTCTCATCCAATTGTTTTTCAATATCAACATATTTTACAATAGGTCCTGCAATTAACTGTGGAAACATTGTAAGATATAAACTGAATTTCAAAAGACTCTTTTGCACTGCTATTTTATTTCTATAAACATCTATAACATATGATAGTGCTTGAAAAGTATAAAAAGATATACCTATTGGTAATGGTAGTTTTGTGTAGGCAATTGAAACATTGAAAATCTCATTAATATTGTCCATAAAAAATCCATAATATTTAAAAAAAGATAATATAAATAGATTTACAATTATAGCAAAAGCCACACTAGCTCTCTTTAATTTCGGACTGTTCTCTCGCACCGAGATATCTAATCCCATTATATAGTTAAAAACAGCACTAAATATCATTAGCACAACATAGACAGGCTCACCCCAAGCATAAAAAAATATGCTTGCCACAAGTAAGATTAAATTTTTCATATTTTTTGGTACTAAAAAATATATTCCAAGAGTAATTGGAAAAAATAAAAACAAAAAAATTATACTGCTAAAAACCATATCTATTACTTCTCCATAAACTCATTAAAACGTTCTTCCCATTTATCTGCTGATTCTCCAACCGCAAAAAACACATATTTCCCCTTTGCAAAAACCTTGCACATTGAAAGAAGTTCCGTTTGTCTTACACCATATCCATCAAAGTTATTTTTTTGATCCTCGATACGTTTATAAACACAATCTAACATTGCCCCTGATTGATTTTCTTCTCGTAATTTTAATATCAGAAGTTCATCTACTGCCATTGGCGACTTTGCTTTCTTAAATAAATATCCATCTACATTTCCACTTGGGATGCCGTAATACTTCAACAAATCTCTATCATTGCAAGATTCAAGAGAACTAATGATATTATCTCTACCCATTTCACCTTGAATTTCCCTGATATTCTTGTCTGCAATATCTTTATCTGCACATATAAAGAATATAAAGCCAACTAATAAAATCAGCAATATAACTTTAATTATATTTAATTTTTTTATATCGTTCACTTAATTAACCCCGCTGCAGCTGCCATTCTGTTTAACCATTTAGGATAAAATTTCGCTTTGAAATGTTGTCCATCCGGCTCAAACAAATTACTTGATAAAGCAAACTCCGTATTATCTATAAATGGAATACTAAGTTCTCTACACATCTTTTTGAGCTGTACATTATAGTCAGTATAATATTTTAACTTAGGTACTTTTTTAATTTTTGCCTTTGTTGCAGGCATTACACTGTTAATATATATTTTTGTTCTTGGAGTTTTTTTCTTGATTTCTTTTATAAAGCTTTTATAATCTTTAATAAACCCACTAGTATTTTTGCCATATATCTCAAGATCATTCATACCAAAAGTTAAAAACGCAACTTTTGGTTTCATACTGTAAAGCCTACTTCTAATGTTCGTTCTACTTTTAACACTTGCACCTCTCGCATATATTGTTTGTTCTGGATCCAAAAATCCGTACTCATCTATTGATTCTGTTATAGAATCTCCAACAACAACAGCACCCTTAAAGATTTTCTTAAAATTCTTCGCCGCAGTTGTCTTTTCATTTTCATTGTCAAATTTACTAATCTGCCTTTCCAAAACAGATACATCTTGGCTTGCCATAGCATATAATTCGTCTTTATTATTTAAAATATCCTTATTTTCATTAATTCTATCTATTTGAAAAACACCAAAACTCACCAAAAGTATTGCGGCAATTGTACCTATAGTAATCAGTAATTTTTTCTTCATATTACGCACCTCTTTTCATTAAATAGTATACAGCAATTATATTGATTTTTCAACAATCTAAACAATTATCTTTTGTACGTTAACACATCCTCTTTATCTCTCGTTGATACTCTCTTGGACTCTCTAATTTTTTGTATACTCTTATTTAAAGTCCAGTTGTCCAAATGATTATTGACTAGATATTTTATGGTAGATTCTTTGTCATTTATGAAACAAATAGATACAGCCCATGCTATAGCCATTTGCACATAATAATCTTTTGATTTAACCCTCTCCAAAACATTAAATACATCTTGTATGTAATTGTCCTCTATAAAGTAATCAAGTGCTAGTACAATGGCAAAACGAGCTTCATATGTGCGCTCTGATATCGCATACATTTCTATTAATTTCCACATTTCTTCTTTATACTTTCTTGTAATCTTTAAATTGGCACAAAAACTATCGCACACAGCCCAGTTATTAATTCTCGGTATAAACCCTTTTATTTTACTAATTATTTCATTAATATCGCCCCGCAAAAAACCAATGCTCAGACCTCTAACCATAGTCTCCTCAAAATATATATCTTTTTCTTTAAGATTATCTGCAAGATCATATGGATTACATGCCAATTCTTTTGCAATTTTTTTGAGTTCCCCCATTCTAACTCCCAAAATATTATCTACTCCAGGTATAAGTGCTGATGTAAATTTCCTAAACTTATCATCACATGCCAAACGCTCTATTCTTTCCCTTGTTTTTATATCCATATTTATATCTCCTAATTATCTACTATTATATGTTACCACATTATGATATTATATGCATATGAAAAAGGAGGTAATAAAATGTCTAAATATTATAAAATTGGAGAAGTTGCTCAACTATATAATGTAAGTATTGACACTCTTCGATACTATGAAAATTTAGGTCTAATCAATCCAATTAGAGGTGACAATGGCTATAGATATTACAAAATTACTCACATCCAAAAATTAAATACAATTCGTGAATTAAGAGAAATCGGTTTCAGTATGGCTGAAATAATAGATCACCTTAATAGTTTCCAAGTATCAGACACAATTTCTCTCTTAAATATGCAAATTGATCGAATTGACAAAAAAACAAAACATTTAATTGAATTAAAAGACAGACTGCTTGAACGTTCCAAAAACCTTAATAATAACTTAAAGCTTTATGAAAAAGAAGGCATTGAAATAAAAGAGTTACCTAGCCGAAAAATCCTAATTTTTGATGACGATATAAACGAATACCAAGATATTGATTTTTCACTAAAAAAATTACAACAAAAACATGACAATGCGAATCTTATTCTCGGTGATTGTAGACTAGGGGCAATCGCTTCTTTGTCTAGCATTAAAAATAACCAATACGGCAAATTTCAAGCTGTATTTTATATAATTAAAGATGAGATTACAGACTATGACAAACTCCTTCCTAGTGGAACATATATTTCTACAATTCACAAAGGATCTTATGGTGAAATTGGAGCAAAGATGGTAGATTTACTTATTTTTGCAGAAAAAAAAGGTTACCAAATAATTGGTAACCCTATTGAGCTTTATATTATTGATGAATATGATACTGGCAATGAGTCCGAATTCATCACTGAAATACAAATACCTATTCGTATTTAACCATCTTTAGTAATATTATTGAAACAAATAGGCACATTGCTTCAGTTGCAAATGCTGCCCACCAAATACCATCACCACCCATGATTTTGGTTAACACAAACAAACTTATTGCAACAAATATAAGTCCTCGTCCTAAAGATATTACTATAGAGGACTTAGCCCTTTCTATTGCTGTCAGATATCCCCCTACAACAATGTTCACCCACATTACGCTATACGATATGATAAATATGCCTAAAGCATAAACTGAATATTCTCTAAGACTAGTTAAATCTGAAGAAATGAATATGCTAACTACTGGCTCAGCAAATATCTTTGTAAGTGCAAATGCTACTATTGACACTCCAACTGAAAATATCAATGCATACCTTAATAGTTTCTTACATGACTCATATCTACCTCCGCCATAATGATAACTTACAAGTGGTTGTATACCTTGAGCAACACCTGTAATTGCATACATAACAATAGAACTTGCATAGGCAATAATCGTATAACTTACAATGGCATCTTCACCTATATAAGTCAAAATAGCATGATTAAACAAGAATATAACTATCCCTGGTGAAAATTCCGTAATACCAGAAGCCATTCCAATTTTAAGTGTTCTCAAAAGAGCTCCTTTATCAAATGTAAATTTACACAAGTTCATATGTGTTCTCTTACTAGCAAAATGACTTACATAAAGAGCAATCACAATAATTTGAGATATTCCCGTTGCAAATGCTGCTCCAAAAACTCCTTTATTTAGTAGAATAACAAAAATATAATCTAAGATACAGTTCATTACAACTCCAGATATTACAAATACAGTTGCAAGAGCTGGAAAACCATCTGTTTTAATTAAAACTTCAAATGAATATGAGCAAACAAAAAAGGCTGCAAAAATAGATATTGTAGTTATATAAGTTTTTACATACCCAATAGTACCTTCTGTAGCACCCAAAAACAATGCGATTTGATCATTAAATGCAACAACAATTCCAGTTATAATTAATGACAAAACAATTATAGTAATTATGTTCTGTGTATACATTTCATTAGCTTTTTTTGTTTTTCCTTCCCCTATAAAAATAGCTATTATAGTTGAAGAACCCACAGAAAAAACTAATGCTATTGAAAACAAAAACATTAAAAATGGCATAGATATATTTATTGCTGCCAATGCAGTTTCATTTACACCTTTTGCCACAAACATTCCATCTACCATTGAATATAACGAGTAAACTATCTGCGCAATCATTGATGGCACAATAAATTTCAAAAAATCACTTTTCAGTGACTTACCTTCTAATCTCATTTTCCCTCCTATTTTATTAATTAACGTCTCGCTATTGATTATAAAACAAATCGTACGAATACGCAATATTATTCATTGATAGTTTGAATTTACAAGCGGGGAGGATAGCTAGGATTTAATATCCTAGAGGTTTAGCTATCCATCCCCGTCAAAAAGTTGATTACTAAATAATTTGTTTGTTTGCTTTTTTCAATAAAGCAAGTGATAAAATCAAGCACATTGCTTCAGAGGTTGCTGCTGCAATCCAAATACCACTTCCACCAAACACTTTGGTTAATATAAATAAACTAATGCCTACAAACACTAACCCTCTACAAAGGGAAATCATCATTGATGATTTGGCTCTTTCTAATGCTGTCAAATATCCCCCTACAACAATATTTATCCATAAAATGAAGTATGAAATAGTAAAAATACCTAAAGCATAAATTGAATATTCTCTTAACTCTATTAAATCTGATGAAATAAATATCCCCACAACAGATTCTGCAAATATTTTTGTTAAAGCAAACGACACTACTGCCACAACAAATGAAAATCTCAGAGCATATTTAAATAGTTTCTTGCATTTTTCCACTCTGCCACCACCATAGTGATAGCTAACAAGTGGCTGTATACCCTGAGCTACACCTGTAATTGCATACATTACTATAGAACTAGCATATGCTATTATTGTGTAGCTTACAAGTGCGTCTTCACCTATATAAGTTATTATCGCATGATTAAATAAAAAGATTACAATTCCTGGAGATAACTCTGTTATACCAGCTGCCATACCATTTCTAGCTGTTCTTTTTAGCAAATTCACGTCAAACTTAAATCTAACCAATTTCATATTTGTTCTTTTACCAAAGAAATGTATTGAAAACAATAATATTACCACCACTTGAGAAAGACCTGTAGCAATCGCAGCTCCTAAAACACCTTCTTCTAAAACTATAACAAAGATATAATCTAGTATACAGTTCATTACAACTCCAGATATTACAAATATGGTTGCAAGACTTGGAAACCCGTCAGTCTGAATTAATATTTCAAAGGTATATGATACAATGAAAAACACTGCAAAAATTGATATTGTCGTAATATAATCTTTTACATACCCTATGGTACTGTCTGTCGCACCTAAGAATATTGCTATTTCATCATTAAATAATACTACTAATAAAGATATTATTACAGATATTATAACTATAGTTACTATATTCTGAGTATACATCTCATTGGCTTTTTCTTTTTTGCCTTCTCCAATAAACATTGCAATAACCGTAGATGATCCAACTGCAAAAATTAAAGCAACTGCAAATAGTGACATCAGAAATGGCATTGATATATTAATCGCTGCAAGCGCCGTTTCTCCAACACCATATGCAACAAACATTCCGTCTACCATTGAATACAACGAAAAAACAATCTGTGCTATCATCGCTGGTATTATAAATTTGAAAAAATCTGTTTTTAATGATTTTCCTTCTAGTCTCATTTTTTTCTTCCCCCTTAATCTTATCTACATCTTAAACTATGGAGTAATACTCGGGTCAATACATTTATAAAAAAAAGAGCGATAATTTCGCTCTTTTTTCAAATCATATTTATTATTTGTATTCTTTCATAAGCTTTTCGAAGATTGGAAGAGCTTTTTCAATTTTT
>JAVWMQ010000037.1:0-18936 GCA_036637375.1 Anaerovoracaceae bacterium | reverse complement strand
AAAATTTTCTAACAAAGAACTTCAAATGGCTATTAAGTCAAAGTAATTTGGGGTATAATGGCTAGTAGATGTACTTAATAGCTAAACTATGGGAACATTAATAAACTAGCTGCAAAATTTGAGCGGCAAATGAATATGGGTTATTCAAGATACCTAGGAGGTGCTAAATGGAAAGTAAAGATTTAAAAAACATTGAAAACATAAAGGAAATGAGCAAGGTAAAGCCACTATTAATTGAGTTTATGGCTCCATGGTGCAAGTTTTGCGATAGATTGAACCCTGTTGTTTCAGAGGTTATAGAAGAATATGGCGATAAACTGGACATAGTTAGAGTGAATATTGATGATGAGAAATCATTAGCTGTTGAATGTGAAATCGTAACTATACCAGCATTTTTACTGTTTGCAGATGGAGAGAAGAAAGGCGAATTAGTCAATCCACCATCTAAGGTTGCTATTTTGAAGTGGCTTGAAGCAGAGGGATTTTAGGTGAATGAAATGGACAGCAAAATTTACGATACTATAATTGTAGGTGGTGGCCCAGGTGGCTATACTGCTGCACTTTATGCTGCAAGGGCGGGACTTGATACTCTAATTGTTGAAAGATTAGGCCCAGGCGGACAAATGGCGACAACGAGCCAAATTGACAACTACCCAGGATTTGATGCAGGTGTAGATGGATATGAGCTAGGGGAAAAAATGAAAGCAGCAGCTGACAAGTTTGGTGCAGTTACCAAGCTTGACGAAATCGAAAAGATTGATTGTTGTGGAGAATACAAAACTGTATATGGGTACAAAACGGAGTACAAGACCAAGACCTTGATTATTGCAACAGGGGCAGAGCCTCGCAAACTGGGATTGCCTGAAGAGGAAAACCTGGTTAATAGGGGTGTTGCATATTGTGCAACTTGTGATGGTGCAATGTATGCAGGTAAAACTGTAGTAATTGTAGGTGGAGGTAATTCGGCGGCAGCAGATGCCTTAGTTTTGGCAAAACTTTGCAAGAAGGTTTACATGGTTCACAGGAGAGATTCTCTAAGAGCTACTCAAAGTTATATTGAACCACTCAAAAAGGCAGAAAACCTGGAATTTGTTTGGGATTCAGAGATTAAGGAAATCAAATATGACAAAGTAGTGAATGGGGTTTCTCTATCAAATCTAAAGACTGGAGAAGTTAGAGAAATTCAGTGCGAAGGGGTTTTTGTTGCAGTTGGCAGAGTTCCAAATACAAAACTATTTGAAAACCAAATTGATCTTGATAGGGTTGGATATATCATTGCAGACGAAACTACCAAAACCAATGTGCCTGGAGTGTTTGCTGTTGGTGACCTTAGAACTAAGGCTGTTAGACAAATAATTACAGCAGCGGCAGACGGGGCTGTGGCGGCAAAGTTTGCAGAGGACTATATTAGAGAAACTTATTAGTGGAGATAATAGTATAAATATGTAGATAAAAAGATTGGCGCTAAATTGTATGTGATAATTTAGTGCCATTTTTGTGGGAATAATTAGGGAGAGTTTGAGTATATTGACAAACAAAATATAGTTGTGAATAACAATAAATCAAGAACTTTTTTGTTCAGATAAACAAAAAAGGACTTTTGTTTTCAATAAAATGTGCTATACTTGGTTTAAATAGCCTATTTGGTACAAAAAGCTGTAAAAAAATAAAGGAGATACAAAATGAAGAGAGTGGAAGAGTTAAAAAGTTCATACAGAGAAATTATTCAATCCAAAAGACAGGATTATGAGAATATTTCAGATTACATTTATAATCATCCAGAGCTTGGTGGAGAGGAGTTTGAATCGTCAAAGTTTTTAGGAGAAGTGCTAAGACAGGAAGGATTTGACGTTAAATTCCCTTATGAAACTTTGCCAACAGCTTTTGTTGCTGAATACGGAACAGGAGAATATACCGTTGCAACAATTGCCGAATATGATGCCCTGCCAGGTTATGGTGAAAACGGAGAGCCAGGCCATGCTTGTGGTCATAACTGGATTGCAGCGGCTATGTGCGGACTTGGAATCAGTCTTTCCAAAATTGCCAAGGAGCTAAACATAAAGGTTAGAGTTTACGGAACACCAGCTGAGGAAACTTTTGGTGCTAAGGTTGACATGATTAAGCTTGGAGCACTTGAAGGTGTGGACTTGGCTTTGCAGGCTCACCTTGACACAGCATCATCAGTTGAGGCTATTGCCTTAGCTATGAATTCAATTGAGTTTACATTTAAGGGCAAAAGCGCCCATGCGGCAGCTTATCCTGAAAAAGGTATTAATGCCTTAGATGGCGTAATTGCAATGTTTAATGGAATAAATGCTTATAGGGAAATGACTAGGGACGATGCTAGGATTCATGGCATAATTACTAAGGGCGGTGAAGCTGCAAACATTATACCTGAACTTTGCAAATGTGAAATTTCATTTAGAGCTAGAGATAGCGTTTATGTAGCTAAATTGAGAAAGAGAATCATAGAGATTGCAGAGGGTGCAGCATTGATTTCTGGTACTAAACTGGAGTATAGGGACTATGAAAATCCATTTGATGATTTAATTAACCTACAAAGTTTAGGGGGAATTATTAAGAGAAATTGTCAGGCTGTAGGGATAGATAATTTCTTAGATACGGCAAACTACCCAGGTGCAGGTTCTACAGATATGGGTAATATTAGCCATGCTTGCCCAACGCAATATATGGAAGTAGAAATCGGTGGGGGCGAGGTTTTTGCCATACATGATGAAGAGGCTTATAGAATTGCCAATGGTGAGGCTGCCCAAAATAGATTAATGGATATAATAGAAGGTTTTGGTAATAGCGTAATAGAAATTGCCCTAGATGATGAGTTAAAACAGGCGATTGCAAAAGAGCACAAAGACAGAATAACTATAGCATAGGGAAAATCTAATTATCATAAGATAAGCAAAAATAAAACTACAAAAATCGTTGACTTTGTGGGAATAAGTGATATAATTATTGGGTGTCGCATAAGTGACAAGTCAATATGTGTATTTGCCGCAAGGCTTTTACTATAAGAGCGCAGGATGGGAATCCGTCCGGGACTCGAGACTAAACGTTATTAGTAGCATCGAAAACGATTCTAACAAGTAGAATTTGAGTAGACGCATCCGAACAAAATCGAGAGATTCTAGTAGGAAGAAAGGATTACGAGAAATGAAATCATTTATCGCAAAGCCTCATGAAGTAGAGCACAAATGGTATGTAATCGACGCTGAAGGCAAAACTTTAGGTCGTATGGCATCAGAAGCTGCTGCTATTCTAAGAGGAAAGAAAAAACCAATTTACACACCTCATGTTGATTGTGGAGACTATGTTATCATCATCAATGCTGACAAGGTTGCAGTAACAGGTAAGAAAAGAAAAGAAAAGATCTACAAAAGACATACTGGATATCCAGGTGGTCTAAGAGAGATGACTTTTGAACAGTTAATGGACAAACATCCAACAGAAGTTGTTAGACATGCTATCAAAGGTATGATGCCTAACGGTAAACTTGGCAGACAGATGTTTAAAAAGTTAAAGGTTTATGCTGGTCCTACACATGATCATGCAGCTCAGAAACCTACAACTTGGGAATTTTAAGAGGGAGGAATAACAAATGGCAAAGATTCAGTACTGCGGAACAGGCAGAAGAAAATCTTCCGTTGCTAGAGTTAGATTAATCCCTGGCAAAGGAAACATCATTGTAAACAAGAAACCTTTAGACGATTACTTAGCTTTAGAAATCGTTAAGAGAGAGGTTAAAAGACCTTTTGAAATCGCTGGATGCGAAGGTAAGTTTGACGTAATCGCTACTGTACATGGTGGCGGATACACAGGTCAGGCAGGAGCTCTAAGACATGGTATCTCAAGAGCATTATGTCAGGCTGATGCAGAAGCTTTCAGAGCACCACTTAAGGCAGCTGGATTCCTAACTAGAGATGCTAGAATGAAGGAAAGAAAGAAATACGGTCTTAAAAAAGCGAGAAAAGCAAGCCAGTTCTCAAAGAGATAATATCTCCAGGAGATGTGTTGCGCATTGCAATTTCGAATTCAAAAACCCAGAATTTATTTTCTGGGTTTTTTTGTGGTTAATTTGAAACAAAAGACGTAAGAGTTGCAAAAAAAAGAAAGCTATAATTTCTAGCTTTCTTTAACTTCTATTATATGATAGTCGGGATCGTAAAATCTAACTACCCTTTTGCCATCTTGCCCCAAAGCGGCTTCGTTTAGAAACTCTATTGTAAAAGAGCTTTCCTTTAGACGAGTAAGGAAACTGGCAAAGTTTCTCTCCTCAAAATACAGGGCTGTGTTGTTTCCACTAAACATCACTTTTTTGTCTATTAGGTGTTGCCAAACTTTTGCATCTTGAAGGGTAATTCCTTCTGTTAGAATTACGTTTTCTCCAAAATCTCGAACTGGTAAAAGCCCGAATACCTCTTGATAAAAATGCTTGGACTTTTCAATATCTCTTACAACTAATAATATATTTTTTAGTCTCATCTTGTACCCCCATACTTAATTTTGCATTTTGTTATAAATAGTATACACCAAACTTAGGCATAAGTAACTAAGTAATTGCAATAAGTGTACGGGCAAAAACTAAAACCCCTAGCTTAGAGGCTAACTCAAAAGCTAGGAGTTTTTCCATGAAATGAGACTTGTGATTAAAGAATTGTTATATTTTGTTATTATCTTTGCGAGATAGTAGGTATATAAATCCTACTAACACTAGGATAGCAACAAATGTAAATGGCCCAAACACACCAGTTGTAATAAGTGTTCCAAACTGGTAAATCATTAGAGATATGATATACGCAAATATAGTTAAGTAACCAATTGCATACCAAGTCCATTTGCCATTGTGCATTTCTTTTTTGATTGCACCAATTGCAGCGAAGCAAGGTGCACAAAGTAGGTTAAATACTAAGAATGAGTAAGCAGAAACGTTAGTGAAGTCAGAAGCAAATAGCGACCAGAATTCTTTACCGTTTTCGGCTACTTCGTTCATTCCGTATAGAACGCCAAGGGTTGAAACCACGTTTTCCTTGGCAATTAACCCTGTAAATGTTCCAACTGTTGCCTGCCAATGGCCAAAGCCAAGAGGGGCGAATATTGGAGCGATAAATCTACCTATTGAAGCTAGGAAGCTGTTGTTGTTATCACTTACAGCAGCGATGCTACCACCTTCAATGCCATAAGCCTGAAGGAACCAAAGAATAATAGTAGCAGCCAAAATAATAGTACCAGCACGTTTTACAAAAGACCAACCACGTTCAAGTGTTGTACGAAGTACGTTTGTTGGAATTGGCATATGATAAGCTGGAAGTTCCATTACGAAAGGTGCTGGAGTTCCTGAGAACATCTTTGTTTTCTTTAGGATAATTCCTGATGTTACAATTGCAAATATTCCAAGGAAGTATGCAGAAGGAGCAACCCACCAAGCGTTTTTAAATAAAGCGCCTGCAATTAATGCGATAACTGGTAACTTAGCACTACAAGGTATGAAAGATGTTGTCATAATTGTCATTCGTCTATCACGTTCTTGTTCGATAGTCCTTGAAGCCATAATTCCAGGAACAGCGCAACCAGAACCAATTAGCATTGGAATGAATGATTTGCCGCTAAGCCCAAATTTACGGAAGATCCTATCCATAATGAAAGCAACCCTTGCCATATACCCGCATTCTTCGAGAATTGACAGGAATATAAATAGAAGTAATAGCTGAGGTACAAATCCAAGAACTGCCCCAACTCCAGAAACGATACCGCCAGAAACTAGAGATGCTAGCCAAGGTGCAACATTGGTGTTTGCCATTGTTTCTGATACCCAAGGTATTATAGTTTCGCCAAACAATGTGTCATTTGTCCAGTCGGTTAGGACTGTCCCAAGAGTAGTTACAGAAATATAATATATAAGTGATATTATAGCGACAAAAATTGGAATAGCCAAAATTCTATGAGTGACAAAGGCATCTATTTTGTCCGAAGGCTTCATATTCTGCACTTTGCCTTTTTTGACACTAACCTTGTGAACCCTACTAATATAAGCATATCTTTGGTTAGTGATAATACTTTCTGAGTCATCATCAAGTTCTTCTTCGCATGATTTAATGTGTTCTTCAAGATGATCTTTTAGCTCCTGTGAAAAAACAGGATTTGACAGAATTTTTTCATCTCTCTCAAATATTTTAATAGCGAACCATCTTAATGCAGATTTGTCGACAAGGCTTTCGATTGATTCCTCAATATGAGCAATTGCATGTTCAACACTTCCGTCAAATACGTGAGGTAACTCCCCAACCTTATGAGTTTTGGCAAGCTCTATAGCCTTTGCAGCAACTTCCTTTGCACCGATTCCCTTTAGAGCAGAAGCGCTAAGAACGGGGCAGCCAAGTTCATTACTAAGCATATCAAGGTTTAACACATCACCGTTTTTCTTTAATATATCTATCATATTTACAACTACAACTGTTGGAATACCAAGTTCTAGTAGCTGAGTTGTAAGATATAAATTTCGTTCAATATTTGTTCCATCAATAATATTAATGATGGCATCAGGTTTTTCATTCAAAAGGTAATTTCTTGAAACTACTTCTTCAAGAGTATAAGGGCTAAGGGAATAAATCCCTGGCAAGTCTTGTATGAATACTTCCTTGTTTCCTTTTAATTTACCTTCCTTTTTTTCTACAGTTACACCAGGCCAGTTACCGACATACTGATTACTGCCAGTAAGTTCATTGAACATGGTGGTTTTGCCCGAATTTGGATTTCCGGCCAAAGCAATACTTATTTTCATCACAATTCCTCTTTTCCTTTTTTGATAATATGGTTAGACGAGGCTAACCTATGGTTAAAATTTTATAGTTAGATGTTTTCAACTTCTATACTAAGTCCGTCTTCTTTTCTAAGTGAAAGCTCATATCCTCTAAGGGTTATTTCGATAGGATCTCCAAGGGGCGCAACTTTTCTAACATATATTTCACATGATTTAGTTATTCCCATATCCATAAGCCTTCTCCTAACTGGGCCGCTGCCATGTAACTTAACTACCCTGACTGTAGCTCCAATAGGTGTATCTTTTAGTGTTTTCATATTTTCCTCCTATATCATAATTCTTCCTGTCATAGACTTGTCAATAGCAATACGGCTGTCCAGAACGGACAAAATCATATTGTCGCCAATTTTAGATATTACTGTTATTGAAGCTCCAACAACAAAACCAAGTTCAGCTAAATGTTGCCTTACTTCATCTTTACCGGTTATTTTTTTGATTTCACCAGTTTCCCCAATTTGTGCAAGTGATAATGGCATCATTTGTTCCTCCTTCCATATTGTTAGCTTTAGCTAACACGTTGCTATTTTTTATGGTTAGCAACTTCTTTTCCTAACTACCTAGCGTGGTTAGTTCAGGCTAACCCGTATAGTAAAAATTTAGGTTAGATGGCTAACCGTATTTGCAAAACACTGCTTTAACACAGTGTCTAAGTATTAATAAATTCAGTTAGCTTAAACTAACCTTACTTGGTCAGTATAACATTTGTTTTTTGTAATTGCAAGAACTTTTTTGAATTTAATTATTTGTAAATATTAGGGTTAGAATTTGCACTGTGGGTGGTATTAATAATGAAATGTTCAGTTATGTTTACATAGATGGCTACCTGTTGAAGGAAACATATTTTTGTGCTATGATGAAAAAAACTAGAAACTCCATATGGTGGATAAGATAAAAGTTAATTAGAGAAAGGAGAATAATCCAATTCTTCAAAAGAGGATAAGGGGATTATAAGTGATAAATGAAATTAATATCGTGGAACGTAAACGGGCTTAGAGCCTGTATCAAAAAAGGATTTATGGAATTTTTGCAAAGTGAAAATCCAGATATAATTTGTTTGCAAGAAACAAAAATGCAGGAAGGTCAGGAAGAAATAATAACAGATGGATACTATCAATACTGGGATTCTGCAGAAAAAAAGGGCTATTCAGGTACATTGATTCTTTCAAAAACAGAACCAATTAGCGTTACAAAGGGGCTTGGAATTGATGAACATGATCATGAGGGTAGAGCAGTAACTGCTGAGTATGAGGATTTTTATTTAGTGAATTTTTATGTTCCAAACTCACAGGATAAGTTAAAAAGATTAGATTATAGAATGTCGTGGGAAGACGATGCGAGAAATTATCTAAAGGAACTAGAAAAAAAGAAACCTGTTATTTTGTGTGGTGATTTAAACGTTGCACATAAGGAAATAGACCTAAAAAACCCAAAAGCAAATACCAAAAATGCAGGATTTAGCCAGGAAGAAAGAGATAAGATGACAGAACTTTTGGATGCTGGATTCATTGATACCTTTAGGTATTTTAACAAGGACAAAGAGGGTGAATATTCTTGGTGGAGCTACAGGTTTAATGCTAGAGCCAACAATGCAGGGTGGCGTATTGACTACTTCATTGTATCGGAAATTTTAAAGGATAGATTAGTTTCTGCAGGAATAATGCAGGAAGTTATGGGTAGTGATCATTGCCCAGTTACTCTTGAAATTAAATAGATAATTAATAATCAAAATACCGGCTAGATTCTATTTGTACATAGTTTCTAACCGGTAATTTTAATTCTGTTATAGGCTGCTAATATCCAGTGCAGGGTATTCTTTCAAAAATTCTATTAGCTTGCTCTTGATTAAATCAATGCCGCCAGGGCTGTTAGATTCAATGTTTAGAGGCATAATAGGATCGTGAAGTGACTTCCTAAGTAGACACCAACCATCTCCTGCAGTTTTATCAAAGTTAATTCTAACACCTTCATAATTTGGTGAAACAAGGCTAAGTCCAGCCTGTCCATCGTTAATCCAGCCTTGAAGATCAAGAAGGATTTCGTCGCCAAACTCCTTAAATTCTTCGCAAGTAATTGGGAAACGAAGTTCAGTTGATTCAAGGGGATCAGCCAAATCGCAAAGAACTTGGTCTAGAGTTTTGCCCTCTTTAGCTAAATTTGCCGCCTTAATTACTATTTTAGTAGCAAGATAAGCTCCATCATCAAGGAAATAGTTTTCCATTAATGCCCCATGACCAGAAGTTTCAATGGCTAGAGGTGCTAAAGTTCCTTGCTCGTTTAGTTCAATTGCCTTATTAATAACGTTTTTGTAGCCACGCATATAACGTAAATGTTTAAGACCTAGATTTTGTTCAAGGAATACTGTCAATTGATCGCTTGTAATGCTGTCAGTTACAACAGTTGAACCTGGATAGTCCTCTGCAATTAGCGCCGCCGCCATGGCAACTATTCCATTTCTGGAAATTTCTCTACCATTTTTATCAACTGCTGATGACCTATCAACGTCAGTATCAAAGATTAAACCAAAGTCGGCATTGTTTGATATAACAGCTTCCTTAATGGAATCCATGGCTTCCTTATCCTCTGGATTTGGAGGATGATTTGGGAAAGTTCCATTTGGAGTCAAAAACTGGCTGTGGCTAATATCAGCACCAAGGGGTTCTAATACGTCAGTAGCAAAGAATCCACCACTACCATTACCTGCATCAACAACAATTTTCATTCCCAAAAGTGGTTGCTGTGAGCCTGTTCCGTCAATTATTAGCTGTCTTAGATGCTGGCTGTATCTCTCCATTAATGGAGCAGGTTTGCCGATAACAGGTCTAATGTGAACATCGCTAAATGCGTCCTCCTGTTCCTGTGAGCCACCGCCCCCACAACCACCAGAACAAGTGCTACATCCACTTGCACAAGATGGTATAGATAAGGCTTCTGCAAGCTCGATTATCTTGCTAATATCTGATTTGTTTAAGCCACCTTCTCGGTTAAAGTATTTGAAGCCATTTCTATTAAATGGCAGATGACTTGCAGTAATCATAATTGCTCCATCGCAGTTAAATTCTTCAAAAATTGTAGACATGAACATAGCTGGCGTAGAAGCAAGTCCGCAATCAATGACTTCGGCACCATAGCCTTCAAGGGTTGAAAATACAGTGTTTTTTAGTGAAGGACCAGACAATCTTGAGTCACGTCCAATGGCAAACTTTAGGTCTATAGGCTGCTTGCCAGTTTTAGAAACCATGTACATCAAATAACCTTTAGTTAAGTCA
Organism: Anaerovoracaceae bacterium; assembly: GCA_036637375.1. GTDB lineage: Bacteria > Bacillota > Clostridia > Peptostreptococcales > Anaerovoracaceae > JAVWMQ01. The sequence goes on along the minus strand of JAVWMQ010000037.1, from coordinate 8,838 downwards.
ATAGCCTCTCTAGTTGTTAAGTTTGGAACTTGCCCATCTATTCCATTCATTGCAATGCCTCGTATGTCACTGCCGTTTTGTAAAAATTTATATATTGTCATTTTGTCTCCTTTGTGGTAAATTATATAAGTGTGGGTAAAAAAAAGTTTACCGTACTAAAGCGAGTTTGTTGACTCACTTTTTTTAGTATAGATTTATTATAAGTTATTTTGAGAAAAATTTAAAGGAGAAAAAAATGGTAGAATTCAACGAGTTTATTGGCGTTGTAAATGAATTCCTATACAGCAAGTTTTTGATTGCTGCGTTAATGTTCGTAGGTCTTTATTTCACAATTAGAACGAAATTTGTTCAAATCAGATTATTACCGGATTCATTCAGAGTTTTGACTGAAAAAGGTGCAGAAGGAAGTATTTCATCTTTCCAGGCACTAATGATAGCTACTGCATCAAGAGTTGGGACAGGTAACATTGCAGGGGTAACAACTGCTATTGTACTTGGTGGACCTGGAGCGGTATTATGGATGTGGATTATGGCTATTATCGGATCAGCATCAGCATTTGTAGAAAGTACACTTGCACAGATTTATAAAGAAAAAGACGGAAGCGTATTTAAGGGCGGCCCTGCTTACTACATCCAGAGAGCTTTAGGACAAAGATGGCTAGGAGTATTATTCGCAATTATCCTAATCCTAACATTTGCTTTTGGATTTAACGGATTACAGGCATACACTTTGACATCAGCATTTGAACATTATGTGCCAAACTTTAATGAGTCATATGTTCCAATTATCATCGGACTAATATTAGCTGCATTTTCAGCTATTTCATTCTTTGGTGGATCACACCTAATTGGTAAAATTTCATCACTTCTAGTTCCTGTTATGGCTACATTATATATCTTAGTAGGACTTATCGTATTCTTTAGAAATCTTGATGGAGTTGGCCCAGCATTCAAATTAATGTTTGATGCAGCTTTTGACTTCAAAGCGATTTTTGGTGGATTTGCAGGATCTTGTATGGTAATTGGTATTAAGAGAGGACTATTCTCAAATGAAGCTGGTATGGGTTCAGCGCCTAATGCAGCAGCATCTGCAGACGTATCTCACCCAGTTAAACAGGGATTAGTACAGGTTCTATCTGTATTCATTGATACTATTGTTATCTGTTCAACAACAGCGTTCATGGCATTACTTGCAGGACCTCTTGGAGCAACTGATGCAAAAGGTGAGCTTCTAAATGGTATTCCATTTGTTCAAAAAGCTCTATACTCACAGTTTGGAGAGTTTGGTATTCACTTTGTAACAATTTGTATCGTATTGTTTGCATCAACATCACTAATTGGTAACTACTTCTATGCAGAAGCAAATATGAAGTTTATAACAAAGAACAATTGGGCAATGTTAGCATTTAAAGTAGCTGCAGTTGTAATGGTATTTGTAGGAACTCAGGCAGACTTAACTACTGCTTGGAACGTTGCAGACGTACTAATGGGACTAATGGCAACTGTTAACATTATTGCAATGCTACTACTTGGTGGTATCGCAGTAAAAGCATTAAACAACTATATGGAGCAAAAGAAACAGGGGCTTGATCCTAAATTCAAAGCTTCAGATATTGGATTAAATAATACAGATTGTTGGAAATAGGAAAAATGAGCAAGGGCGATATTACAAAAAAAGCAATAAGCAATAGTTTTAAATCCTTAATGGAAACAAAGCCTTTTGAACACATTACTGTTTCAGAAATAGCAGAAGGCTGTAACTTAACACGTTTGGCTTTTTATTACCACTTTGAAGACAAATATTCGCTGTTAAACTGGATTTTTTATACAGAAATCATAGAGCCATTTAGAGATGGGCTACACTATGACACATGGCCAGCGAAACTTGAAAAAGCACTTACCATTATGAAGGAGAGCAAGAAGTTTTACAGAAATGCTTTTGATTATGATGAAAAAGAGTTTACAAGATATCTATCGGCAGAAGCAGCAGCGATTATATGTTTAGCCATAGATGACATGGTTAAGGATCAGTTTACAATAGACGAAAAAGACAAGGCATTTGTCTCTGAGTTCTTTGCCTTTGGAGTGACAGGCACAGTAGCCCTTTGGGCGAAACGTGGAATGCCAGATTCACCCAAAAAGATTGCAAGGAGAGTCAAGAATTTAGTGGAAGATTCAAAGGTTATCGCAATTTCACGTTACCTAAAAACATTTAAATAAAATTTATACACAAAGCGCCTTTTGTATAATTACAGAGGGCGTTTTTTGGTGTAAACTTTCTTTTTAGGAGGAAAGGATATATGAAAAAAGAAACAAAAAAGCTTATAATGCGTATAGCGGTAGTTATTGGAGTTCTAATAATTCCATTGGCATATTCGCTATTATACTTAGGCGCATTTTGGGATCCATATGACAAGATGGACGCAGTCCCAGTGGCAATCGTAAACGAAGATAAAGGTGCTGTCATAGATGGAGCAAATAGGAATCTTGGTGAAGAGGTTGCAGAAAATTTAATCGAAGATGGGACACTGAACTTCAAAATTACAGATGGCAAAAAAGCAAAAGATGGTGTAGTTGGCAGAGATTATTATGCAGCAATTACAATACCAAAAGAGTTTAGCCAAAATATTAAATCTGCCAGTAGCGAAAACAAGGTTACAGGGGTAATTGAGTATCAGGTAAACGAAAAGAAAAATTTCTTGGCATCTCAGATTTTACATATTGCAATTGAAAAAATAGAAAAAGAAGTAAGATCAAATGTAGATAGAGAAATTACATTAACCCTAGCAGACAAGCTAAAATCTGTGCCAGACAATCTAGATACAGTTTCAGCAGGTTTTGACAAGATGGCGCAAGGATCGTCTAAATTGAATGCAGGGGCAAATAAACTTAATGCTGGTCTATTAACACTAAAGACAAATGGTATTAAGCTTACAGGTGGAATTAATGCCTTAGACGGTGGTATGGATAAAGTTGTAAATGGCATTGATGCAATTACAGCCAAAACAAACGGGCTAAGGGATTTAGCAGCAGGTGCAGCTAAAATTGATGAAGCAATTGTAGGAACTGCAGATGGACAAATTGGAACACCAGGAGCAGGACTTCAAAAAAATCTAAAAGCATATACAGAAGGTGTTAACCAAGCTACAAACACAATAGAAACTTCAACAAAGCTTTTGGGAGCAGTTGCAAAGGATCCGGCAATGGCAAGTCTAAACCCTCAGACTAGAGCTGCAATTGCAGAGTATCTAAAGGGTGCAACAAGTCAGCAAGCACAGGCACAACTTGCAATTTTGAAGGGAACTGGAACTAAGCTAAACGAAGGGGTTTATGCACTGTCACAGGGAACTGGGCAGTTAAAGGCAGGAACAGCAAACCTTGGAGCACTTCAAGATGGCTTAAATCAGCTAAAGAATGGTGTCCTAACAGTTAAGGCGGGAACAGGTAAACTTGCCGATGCAGGAGCACAGCTTGCCCCAGGAGTAGAGGCTTTGGCAGCGGGAGGCGATAGTCTAGCAAATGGTGCAGCTCAGCTAAATAACGGCATTGTAGATGGTAAAAAGGAACTAGATAGTAACATAGACAAAACCAAAAAAGAAGTAAAGAAACTAGACGGAATCGAAGAATATGCAGCAAATCCAGTTAAGGTTAAGACGGAGCGAGTAAGCCCTGTACCTAACTATGGAACAGCTTTTGCACCATATTTCTTATCCCTATCACTATGGGTAGGCGGTTTGATCCTGTTCGTTGGTATATACCTTGATATAGATAGAAAATTCCCAACCCTAAGCAGAGATTCAGAGCGAAAAGTCATCAGAAGCTTTTCATATCTTGGTCTGGCACTAGCGCAGGCATTAGTTCTTGCAGTTGTAATTAAGTTTGCATTAGGACTTGAAGTATCAAATATGGCAGGTTACATTGGCGCTTGTTGCCTTGTATCAATGGTGTTTATTTCAATTATTCAATTTTGTATGGTTCACCTTGGAGATGCAGGTAAATTGGTAGTAATACTATTATTAATATTCCAGCTAACTTCATGTGGAGGAACTTTCCCAATGGAAACAGTTCCAAAAATATTCAACACACTATATCCGTTTATGCCTATGACATATTCTGTAGGACTGTTCAAAGAAACAATTTCTGGACAGACAGCAGATAATTTGGCATTAAGTGTAATGATATTAGTAGGATTTATGGTGATATTTATGGCGGCGACAATCCTTATGTCAGTAATGAAAAAAGGGGCGAGAGAGCTTAGAAAAGCTAAGAAAGCTGCAAAATTAAAGGAAGCATAAATAGTAGTTCTTAATAGTAATATTTGAGGGATAAACTGGTAGGGCAAAATAGGTTGCCGCCAGTTTTTCCTTATATAAGGGTAAGGCAACATTATATAGTGAACCAAGCGGAATGAATAAAAATAATCCAAAACAATAAAATGTGAATTATTTTGTGTAATTATGACAATTAAGGTTGATAAAAAGTTCCTATAGTGTTACACTGCTCTATGGTGAAAGGAGATATTAATATGGAACAGACATTATCGATAATTATTTTTTTGATAGTAATTATTGCGATAGTAACGGAAAAAGTTCACAGAGCTGCTGCTGCTGTGGGCGGAGGGGTCTTGCTATTATTAACCCATGTGCTAACGGTAGAAACCAGTGTCAAGTATATTGATTTTAACACAATAGGGGTTTTAATTGGTATGATGTTATTTGTAGCAGTTGTTAAATGCTCAGGGATATTTGAATATATTTCGATTAAAGCTGCAAAACTTGCAAAGGGAAATCCTTGGCATATTATGATAGCATTTATGATAATAACGGCAGTTTTATCAGCGTTTTTGGACAACGTAACCACAGTGCTTTTGATTGGGCCTATGACAATCGCCATTTCGAGAGTACTTAAATTAGATCCAGTACCATTTTTGCTAACGCAAATTCTTGCATCAAACATTGGAGGTACGGCAACACTTATCGGTGACCCACCCAACATTATGATAGGTAGTGCCGCAAAATTAACGTTTATGGACTTTATGATGAACACAGGACCAGTAGTGATAGTCATCATGGTAGCACTTTGCCTGTGTGCAAAAGTTATTTACAAAAAGAAATTAGTGGTAGATAAAGAAGACATTGATGAAGTGATGCTAATGGATGAAAAAAAAGCTATTAGTGACCCTGTGTTAATGAAGAAAAGTATAGTAATGATACTTCTTGTTGCGGTTGGATTTATGCTGCACTCAAAGCTTGGAGTTGAATCTGCAACAATTGCACTTACTGCAGCAGCAATAATGCTTGTAATAGGTAAGCAAGACGTAGAAAACATAATTGGTGAAGTTGAATGGACTACAATTTTATTTTTTACTGGACTTTTTGTTGTTGTTGGTGGTATGGTTGAAACAGGAGTTATTGATCAACTGGCTAGAATTATTATGGATTTAACCAAAGATCATAATGTGGTTACTATGATAGTATTGCTTTGGGCATCGGCACTATTATCTTCAATATTAGATAACATACCATTTGTTGCAACGCTAATACCACTGATTTTGGCAATGGAACAAAACGGTGTAGATGTAACGTCACTTTGGTGGGCGATTTCCCTAGGTGCTTGCCTTGGCGGAAACGGAACACTAATTGGTGCTTCTGCAAATGTAGTATTGTCAGGCATAAGTAGTAAACACGGACATCCGATTACATTTAATAGATTTTTGAGGATAGGATTCCCAATAATGATATTATCTGTAGCTATATCCACTATATATTTGTTACTGAGGTATGCTTAGGAGGTAATTAAGATGGTAAGCGATAATATTAGTAATGACTTGTTAAATATTGCATTTAGACAGCTTGGAGCATCTAAGATTAAGACAACACCAACTAAAATGAATGTAATTGAATTTAAGATTAATGAAGACCTTACAGTTTCATATTTATGTAATGCTAAGGGTGAAGCAAAGATTTATCTACAGAGAATCGAGCCATACCCAATTAGACACATCAAGTTTGAAGATGTGGATCATATTATTGAATTTGTAAAACAGGATTTAATGAATTTCAAAAACGCATCTCAAAGCACAAACTTTGGCAAGTTCTTAGAAATTGCAAACAAGATATATAGACTAGACAGCGATGTTGAAAATCTATTCTTATTCCATAATGTAAACCCAGAGGATCTGGATTACATTGACGAAAAGTTAGGACATATCCTTGATAAAATAGAACAGGTACCAAGGATCAAATTATAGAAGTAAATAAATTAAAAGGCAGTCATTTGACTGCCTTTTGTTTATGCCTTTAACATTGCGCTTAAAAACTCTTTGAGTCTATCGCTTTTTGGGTTGTTAAATATTTCAAGTGGCGTTCCTTCTTCGACGATTTTACCTTTGTCCATGAAGATTACTCTGTCAGCGACTTCTTTAGCAAAGCCCATTTCGTGAGTAACGATTACCATTGTAATATGTTCATCTGCAAGCTTTTTCATTACACCAAGCACTTCGCCTGTTATTTCAGGGTCTAGAGCTGAGGTTGGTTCATCAAACAACATTATTTGAGGATTCATTGCAAGGCCTCTTGCTATTGCTATCCTTTGTTTTTGACCACCAGACAAATGTGAAGGGTATGCATCTGCCTTAGAGGATAATCCCACAAGGCTCAAAAGATCTTTGCCTTTTTTTGAAACTGATTCTTTGCTTTCTCCATTGACTTTAATAGGTGCATAGCATATGTTTTCCATACAAGTCATATGAGGAAACAAGTTAAAGTGTTGAAATACCATACCTGTCTTTTTTGAAATTACACGAAGCTCTTTGTCACTTATGTATTTGCCTTCTGTTACGAAGGTGTCAGAACCAAGAGTGATAGTTCCGTTTGTAATTTTGTTTAGTCCGTTGATGCAACGAAGTAATGTTGATTTACCAGAGCCAGAAGGTCCTATGATGGCAACTGTTTCGCCTTTGTTTATTGCGAAATTAATACCATCAAGAGCAGTAACGCTATCATATATTTTAACGATGTTTTCCATTTTTAATATTGGTGACATTACCATTCCTCCTTGGCATCATACTTAGAAAATCTTTTTTCTAGCTTGTTAGAAATAATTGTTAGAACAAAAGTCATAACGAGATAAATTAATCCTGCTAGCAATAGTGGCATTACAGATGATGTTCTGTTTAAGCCAGCTCTACTAACTTTCATAAGCTCAACAACTGGGATAACAGAAGCTAAAGCTGTATCTTTAACTAGAGTAATTGTCTCATTTACAACTGGAGGCAAAATTGCCTTCATAGTTTGGGGTAAAATTATATCTACCATTGTTTGCTTGTTATTTAAACCAAGAGAGTGAGCAGCCTCAAACTGTCCTCTATCTATACTGTTAATTCCACCTCTATAGATTTCCGCAAAATATGCAGCATAATTTAATACAAAGGTTACTACAGCTGCAGTAAATGCAGGTAGCTCGATGTTATATGCGATAGGTAGATAGAAATAGAAGAAGAATAGCTGTAGTAGCAAAGGTGTTCCTCTAAATATCCATACATATGTTTTGCAAATTCCTCTAAGCACTTTAAATTTAGAATTACTTCCAAGTGCTATTGGAAAGCCAAGGGGGAGTGATAACACTATTGTTAATAAAAATAGTTGAACAGTCACAACCGATCCTTTAAGTAAGGACGGCATAAACTCACCCATTTGATTTATAGTTGAAATAAAATCTGTCATTTAAGAATGCCTTTCTGTTTTGTACAATAGCTTACAAAGCCTATTATACACTATTTATCGTAGCCTTCAAATACTACAATGTTCTTTCCGAACCATTTTTTGCTTATTTTTTCTGCTTCGCCACTATCTATAACAGCTTTAATTGCATCATTTACCTTTTGTGTTAGTTCTGTGTCAGCTTTTCTGAATCCGATAGCATAGAAGTCATCGCCTAAATCATACTTACAAGTTTTTAGAATACCTTTCATATTTGTATTTTTGTATTCTCCAAGAACCTGGTCAACAGCGATTACGTCAACCCTGCCAGCTTTTAGGTCTAAGATAGCTTCGTCATAAGTTTTGTACTCGGAGATTTTATCTGTTAACTGGTCAGCTTTTTCGTTTTTGTTAAGCATTTCTAATGCAGATGAGTCTGCCTGTGTTCCAATTTTGTATTTAGTTAGGTCGTTAGCGTTTTCGATTTTAACGTTTTCGTCTAAGCCCATTAATACGATTTTGTTGTTGATGTATTTATTTGAAAGTGACATTGCTTCTTGTCTTTCTTCTGTTGCACTCATACCGTTCCAAATACAGTCAATCTTTTTTGTTTTTAATTCTAGGTCTTTTGCATCCCAGTCAATAGGTTTAAACTCAACTTCTACGCCAAGCTCTTTTGAAACTGCTGTAGCAAGGTCGATATCAAATCCGATAAGTTTGTCGTTCTTATCTCTAAAGCCCATAGGAGCAAATGTGTCATCAAGTCCAACAACTAATTTGCCGTTTTTCTCAATGTACTTCCAATCGGATACTTCGTCTGATTTCTTGTCCCCACCACATCCTGTCAGAGTGAAAGCACTAAGGACCATTACTGCTGTCAAAGCAAATACTAATAATTTTTTCATTTTTTTTCCCTCCATTAATTTTTTGTATTGATTTAATTTTTTACACGTTACTGCTTTATTGTAGTAAAGTGTACTGCCTTATAATACCACTTGAAAAGAGACCTGTCAATACGCAAAACAAAAAAATGTGAATAACAAAGTATTAGAAAAGTGCTAGGTGTAATTTCAAAACCGAACAAATCCCAAAAATACAGGCATTTAAAGTTTTTCTTTGGGTACTTATCTAACATTAT